>JAUYEQ010000643.1 GCA_030691295.1 Bacteroidota bacterium | reverse complement strand
CACCTGACCGCACTTGAATTCCATGAAATGGTGGGTTCGGGTGAAAATATTGTTGTTGATATGCGAAACCATTATGAATCAGAGATTGGCCACTTTAAGGGTGCAATACGTCCTGCAGTTGATACCTTTCGGGAAGAAATTACCTTGGTTACTGAAATGCTTGCTGATAAGAAAGACCGTAAGATTTTACTCTATTGCACTGGTGGAATCAGATGCGAAAAAGCCAGCGCTTACCTGAAACATCATGGATTTAAGGATGTGAACCAATTACATGGAGGTATTCTTGAATATGCCAGAAAGATTAAACAGCTTAATCTGGAACCAAATTTTATTGGTAAAAATTTTGTGTTCGACGAGCGAATGGGCGAAACCGTTAACGGACAGGTGATCGCTCATTGTCACCAATGCGGACAACCATGCGACATGCATGTAAACTGTGCCAATAATCTGTGCCATTTGTTGTTTATCCAATGTGCCGAATGTGCGGGCAAATACGAAAATTGCTGTTCGCAGGTTTGTTGCAATGTGAAGAACGGGACAGACGACGATAAACAAAACTTTTTACTGAAGACCAACCGCAAATTTGGAAACCGGCAGGTTTACCGAAAGAGTTTCAGTTTGGCAAATAATTTCAATCTTGTGTCATCTGATTCCTGATCAGTTTAAATTTTTTTTATATGTCAAATTTCTGGGAATTACTTCCTAAACCTTTTTTTGCGCTTGCCCCAATGGAAGATGTTACCGATACTGTCTTCCGCGAAATTGTGGCCGGGATGGCCGATCCTGAATATTTACAGGTCCTTTTTACTGAGTTCACCTCGGTTGATGGCATGAACCATCCGGTTGGCAAAATCAGGGTGGGAGAGCGGCTATTTGTAAGTGAATCGGAAAGAGCGCTATTGAAACAAAAGAATATCCGGCTCATAGCCCAGATTTGGGGGAAAAGACCTGAATTGTATTTCAAAATCGCACTTGAAATTACGCAGGAATATGATTTCGACGGACTGGATATCAACATGGGTTGCCCGGTGAAAAAAGTGGTAAAAAATGGCTGCTGTTCAGCTTTAATTGATCAGCCAAGTCTGGCCAAAGAAATAATTCTGGCCACCAAAGAAGCCACTCATCTGCCCGTTTCGGTAAAGACCAGAACAGGACTGAAAACCCACGATACCGAAAAATGGATGACCACATTGATGGAAACCAAACCTGCCGCTGTCATTCTTCATGGACGTATGCAAAAACAACAATCGGAAGGTTTGGCCGATTGGGATGAAATTGCAAAGGGTGCAAAAATCAGGAATCAGCTTAGTCCTGAAACAAAATTTATAGGAAATGGCGATGTGATTTCAATATCGCAGGGAATTGAATATGCTGAAAAATATGGAGTCGATGGTATAATGATTGGTCGCGGAATCTTTCACAATCCCTGGTTCTTTAATCCAAACCAACCATTGCCCGATAAATCAGAAAAATTGAAACAATTATTGCTTCATACACACCTGTTTGAAAAAAGCTGGGGTGATTTAAAAAATATCAATATTCTGAAACGGTTTTTTAAAATCTATACAAATGACTTCGGCGGAGCAGTAGGGCTTCGGGCATTATTGATGGAAGCCAAAACTTACCCGGAAGTATATCAAATTATTCACAACGAGCAATTCATGGATTAATATCATAGTTTAACCTTTGGTTATTATATGAAATTACCTTTATTTAGCAGGACAATTTGAAGGTCGCTAAATGATGAATATTAGAAAAACGTTGCGGTCGTTGCACCGTGATATTGGATATTTTGTGGTAGGTATTACATTTGTTTATACCATTTCAGGGATTGCATTGAATCACCGTACTGACTGGAATCCCCACTATACAATGATTTCGGAAGAAATTTCCGTCCAGCCATTACAAAAAACTGAATTTGCTGAAAATGAAATGCTCACTTTGATGGAGAATTTCAGTTACCAGCCAAAATACAAAAAACATTTTGTGACGAAGTCCGGCGAAATTAAGATATTTGTAGAAGAAGGGACAGTGATGTATAAGCCACAGGAAGGTAAAGCTATGCTTGAAGTACTGAAAAAACGCCCGTTCTTTTTTCAGATTAATAAAATTCATTTGGCGCAAAGCGGGAGATTGTGGATCTGGATTTCAGATATTATGGCCTTTTTCCTTTTGTTTGTGGCAATTTCCGGATTATTTTTACTGAAAGGAAAGTATGGGATAAAAGGTCGCGGACTTTGGCTAACAGCCTTGGGTATTGCGATTCCTTTGGCTATTATTCTTTTTTATGTAGTGTGAAAATCAAACCTTTAAACTATATTTTATGCAAAAATCATTGGTGTTATTTTTAGGCCTTGCATTGTTGTTTTCGTGCAATACTTCGAATCAGAAAAAATCGACCGAATTGGTTGTTATGACTGTTGATCAGCTTCAGGAAAACGGAAAGTCACTTGTTGGAAAAGAAGTGATGATAAAAGGTATTGTTACCCATGTTTGCAGCAATAGTGGCGCCCGATGCTTTATAATGGGCAGTACCGAAGATATCAGTATTCGGATTGAAGCCGGTAAAATCGGATCATTTGGGCAGGAACAAATGGGCAGCGAAATTCAGGTTCGGGGGATTTTGCAGGAGGTTCTGCTTGATGAGGATGATCTGGCTGAGTTAGAAAAAGCAGCAACTGAAGGTGGATCAGCACACAAAGATCATGCGTTGGGGCACAGTGGACCAGCCATGCATGACATTGATGGCGGCAAACACGATAGCATTAACCAAGCGGAAAAGCTAGCAGAAATGAATCGAAAGCTTGCTGAAAGCGAAGATGGATATGTGCCGGTTTATTACATTGATGGATTGGAACTTGTGGTAGATAAAAAGTAAAAATGCCCCGATAGCAACCAACAAATTTAAGTTAGTCATTCATCAAGCATTATCAGTGAATGTCTGAACTTTTTTATTTTTTAGGTTCAGGCTCAAAATTCAGGGAAACAGAATTAACACAGTGACGGATATTCTTTTTTGTAAGACCTTCGCCGATAAAAACATGTCCCAAATGGGCATCACATTTCATACAGGTAATCTCAGTTCTACGGCCATCTGCATCGGTTGTCCGTTTTACAGCTCCCTTGATTTCATCATCAAAACTTGGCCATCCGCAATGAGCATCAAACTTATCGGCTGATTTATAAAGTGGTGCATTGCATTTTTTACACAAATAAGTGCCTTTTTCTTCGTGTTTGTAATAGATGCCGGTAAACGGACGTTCAGTACCTTTGCCTTCAATTACCGATTTTTCAAATGCATTTAATTCATTGAATTTCATAGTTGTAGAATTATTTTGCTTGTTTTTGTCCTGTCCGCTGCAGCCCAAAGTCAACAAGATCATCATTAATATTACCAATTGTTTCATGTTGTAATTTTTATAGAATACAATTTAAACAACCTGATTGTTTATTTCAGTGATAACAATTATTTAAGACGATCGTTCTGTTTCAATTCTTAACGCAAGTCGAAAACGCTTATCTTTCGCAAAAAAAAACATGAAACGTATTTTTACCTATTTTCTGCAAGGCCTGGTATTGTCAGGTCCTTTGGCGGTAACATTATACACTGTTTTTCTGATGTTCGATTTTGTGGACCGCTTGGTTCGTGATCCGCTGAAAGAATATTTTCAATTTGATGTGCCGGGTGTTGGGATCTTGGTTTTGTTTATTGCACTGACATTGATGGGTTTAGTCGGACAGACCATTATTGCCAAACCTTTCATTTATTTTACCAAAAGGCTTCTGAAGCGTGCACCCTTGCTGAATGTAATCTATACCTCTCTGAGTGATTTGTTTACTGCATTCGTCGGAAAGGAAAAAAAATTCAATGTTCCTGTTGTTGTTTGTATGAATCATGAAAACAATCTATGGAAACTGGGCTTTGTAACTGAGAAAAATTTACAGGATTTTGGATTGAATGAAATGGTCGCAGTCTATTTTCCGCATTCATATAACTTTTCGGGCGAATTGTACCTTGTTCCTGAAAGCTCGGTCAAAACAGTAAATTTGAGTCCGTCAGAAGTAATGAAGTTTGTGGTTTCAGGAGGTGTAACAAAGTTTAATGAATAGAACTGTTCAGAAGATACATTTGTGTTAAAACTCTCTTGAATTGCAGAAATGGCCAGTTGTATTTTCCCATATTCATATCGGATTAACTATATTTGTTTCCGTTTCAGACACGTTTATTTTATACTGATTAAATTTATTAATTACTCATTTACAACACTATAAAATGTCAACATTTAATTATCAAAAACCATTTCCAATTAAGAATGATACCACGAAGTATCGTCTTTTAACCAAAGATTTCGTATCGACAGTTGAGTTCGATGGCCGCAAAATATTAAAAGTTGCTCCTGAAGGACTTGAACTTTTGGCCAGAGAAGCTTTTACAGATGTTTCTTTTTATCTGCGTGCATCGCATCTCGAAAAACTGACAAAAATCCTGCAAGATCCTGAAGCAA
This sequence comes from Bacteroidota bacterium, assembly GCA_030691295.1. Lineage (GTDB taxonomy): Bacteria > Bacteroidota > Bacteroidia > Bacteroidales > Prolixibacteraceae > Aquipluma. Next base: position 7,536 of record JAUYEQ010000643.1, on the reverse strand, counting down.
CTGATAACGATCGTTTTGTGGCGCATACGATGTTGCTCAATCAGGTTGTATCTGCTGAAGGTGAATTGCCAACCTGTCAGGATACTGGTACCGCAATTGTTCTGGGTAAAAAAGGAGAAGACGTTTATACCGGAATTAACGATGCCGAATGTCTTTCAAAAGGCATTTATGACACCTACCAGGATCGCAATCTTCGTTATTCTCAGGTAGTTCCGTTAACCATGTTCGACGAAAAGAATACCGGAACCAACCTTCCGGCGCAAATTGATATTTATGCTGAAAAAGGCAACAGCTACGAATTTCTGTTTATCACCAAAGGTGGCGGTTCGGCCAATAAAACATACCTGTACCAGCAAACCAAATCGTTGCTGACAGAAGAAAATCTAATCAAATTTGTTAAGGAAAAAATTGGCGATCTGGGAACTTCTGCTTGTCCTCCATACCATTTGGCTTTGGTAATCGGCGGAACTTCAGCCGAATCAACGCTGGCAACTGTAAAAAAAGCTTCTGCCGGATATTTCGACCAATTGCCAACCGAAGGCAACGAGGGCGGACAGGCTTTTCGTGATTTGGAATGGGAAAGCAGAATTGAGAAAATATGTCAGGAAAGTGCGATTGGTGCCCAGTTTGGTGGAAAATACTTTGTACACGATGTAAAAGTAGTGCGCTTGCCACGTCACGCAGCTTCCTGTCCGGTTGGGATCGGAGTTAGTTGCAGTGCCGACCGGAATATCAAGGCGAAAATTACTGAAGACGGTATTTTTCTTGAAGAGCTTGAGAAAAATCCGGCACGTTTCCTTCCAGAATCTGCGCCCCACATGCAACCTGCTGTTGACATCGATCTGGATCAGCCGATTGAAGATGTGATTGCGATTTTGTCTAAATACCCGATTAAAACCCGACTTAACCTTTCAGGAACTTTAATTGTTGCCCGCGACATGGCTCATGCCCGACTGAAAGAAATGATGGATGCAGGTCAGCCGATGCCTGAATATTTTAAACAATATCCGGTTTATTATGCAGGTCCGGCAAAAACGCCTAAAGGAATGGCTTCCGGAAGTTTCGGGCCAACAACTGCCGGTCGGATGGATCCGTATGTTGACTTTTTCATGAGCTTTGGTGGTTCAAAAATTATGGTAGCCAAAGGAAACCGCAGCCAGCAAGTTACTGATGCCTGTAAAAAACATGGTGGATTTTACCTTGGTTCCATAGGCGGACCAGCCGCAATACTTGCCAAGCAAAGTATCAAATCAAGCGAAGTAATTGATATGGCTGAATTGGGAATGGAAGCCATTCGTAAAATCCGTGTTGAAAACTTCCCGGCCTTCATCATTGTTGACAACAAAGGAAACGACTTCTTTAAACAGTTGTAGGGGAAGTCGGAAGTCCGTAGACAGAAGAACGGAGTTTGACATCTGACAATTTCTAGTGAGCGGGTGACTTCAAGTCACCCGCTCACTTGCTTATTATGTCAGTTGAACACAAAGTAATCTGGACTGTTATTGAGGGTGTAAAAAGATAGAACAAAATTATCAGGATGATTGAAGTTGAGAAGAAAAAAATAACCCGCGATGGCCTTCGCAATGCATTCAAATTATATAAATACCTGAAACCCTTTCGCCGTGAATATGGGATTGGAATGTTTTTCCTGCTCGGATCGAGCCTTGCCAGTCTCGCTTTTCCTAAATTGTTGGGAGAATTGGTCAATTCAGGAAATAAAGTTGCAACCGCTTACACGGTGAATGAAATAGCGCTGATGCTCGTGGTTGTATTGTTGGTGCAATCAACATTTTCGTATTTCAGGATTGTTTTATTTGTGAACGTGACCGAAAAAACACTTGCATTTTTGCGTCAGGATACATACAGCCATCTCATAAAACTACCATTAAAATTCTTTGATCAGCGAAGAGTGGGAGAGTTGAACAGCCGTATTTCCGCTGATATTATCCTGCTTCAGGAAACACTGACAACCACACTGGCCGAATTCATCCGGCAAATTACCATCATTATTGGCGGTATTGTTTTATTGACCATTACCTCGCCGAAACTGACCCTGTTCATGCTGGCAGTATTGCCCGGAATCATGATCCTTGCCCGTGTATTTGGTAAGTTTATCCGAAAATTCTCCAAACAGGTTCAAAGTCAGGTGGCTGAATCGAATACCATTGTTGAAGAAACATTACAGGGAATTCAAAGTGTAAAATCATACACCAACGAATATTTCGAAATTGCCCGGTACCGTAAGAAAACAGAAGAAATTGCTGAAGTCGGGATTAAAAGTGGCAAATACAAGGGTGCATTTTCAGCATTTATCGTTTTTGGTTTGTTTGGTGCTTTGGTAGCTGTTATCTGGAAAGGGTCAGCCATGCTTGCTACCGGCGAATTGGTAGCCGGCGATTTGTTTTCATTCGTAATTTATTCAGCTTTTGTTGGCGGAACCATTGGCGGTTTGGCCTCCGTTTATACCAGTATTCAAAAATTTATTGGTGCTACCGAAGATTTGTTTGCCATATTTAATGAGCAGGAAGAAGACCTGAAGGAAATCACAGTACTGGATTCAAGAGATGAATTACTTGGGCAGATCAGCTTCAGGAACCTGACGTTTGCATATCCTTCGAGGCCGGAAGAAAATGTACTTCGGAATATCAATGCTGATATTTCGGCCAACCAGATGATCGCTCTTGTTGGAGCCAGCGGTGCCGGGAAATCGACCATTGCAACGCTTTTGCTTCGTTTGCATGATGCAACTTCCGGCGAAATTCTCTTCGACGGAAAAGACAGCCGCGAATTTTCATTGTCAGCCCTGCGCAGTCAGATTGCCCTTGTTCCTCAGGATATTTTGCTGTTTGGCGGCACTATCCGCGAAAATATTGCATATGGGAAACAAGGTGCGACTGAAGAGGAAATTACCGAAGCTGCTCAAAAAGCCAATGCCATGGAATTCATCAGTCGTTTTCCTGAAAAGTTGGAAACCATTGTGGGAGAGCGCGGCACGCAGCTTTCCGGAGGTCAGCGTCAGCGGATTGCCATAGCCCGTGCAGTGCTTAAAAATCCGAAAATTTTAATTCTTGATGAAGCCACTTCATCGCTCGATTCTGAATCGGAACGGTTGGTGCAGGATGCCCTCGAAAAATTAATGCAGGGCCGTACCTCGGTTGTTATCGCGCACCGCTTTTCAACTATTCGAAAAGCCGACCAGATTTTGGTACTCGAACATGGACAATTGATTGAGAAGGGGACACACGAAGAATTGACTCAACTTAAAAACGGAATTTATCGCAACCTGAGCGAATTGCAATTTAATCTGAACTAAAATGAATTTACCCAATCTGCAAAACAACAACATCGAATTTTTTCTGAATAAAGAAGATATTGTTCTGGAAACAGCTCAGCAAATCATGAAGGATTTTGGTATGTTCGGTATTGAAATAACCTTCTCTGGAAATGTTGAGAACGCCTATCACGAATTGCACGAACAGCTGATCAATCAGATTTCGGTATATCTCGACCGCGATTATAGCCGCCTGATGGCCGTTTTATACCAGGTTGACATTACGGAGCAGGAAATTGCAAAGGCTCACCGCGAATTACCGCATTACAACGATCTGGAAGTATTGGCACATCAGGTCATCTTCCGCGATTTGAAGAAAGTGCTTTTCAGAAGATATTACAAAGCACAATAAATAAATTTGTAGATTAAATTCAGTTATGCTACTACTACGAATTGAAAAGATTGCTGTATATTAGAGAAATGAATTTTTCCAATGGTGAAATTCATGACCATTCTGCTCTGAAATCAGTAATTAATATGTCAATAATAGTAGTAATATGAACCTGAGAAACTTACTAATATTCATATCTGTACTTTTATTCTTCATTGGATGTAATAATAGTGTTAGTTCCGATAAGAAAAATGAAGCGAACGCTGAAGAAATAACAAAAAAAAATCAACCCAAGGTAGAGGACAAAAAACCTTCTCCTGAAACATTCGTTGAGCAGGAAATAAATTATTACGCCCCCCAATCGGGTTCGGTTTACCTGGCATGGAGAACAGAGAACTATCCGCTTGAAGATGCTATTGCCTGGAATGACAGCACCAAACGCATGAATTTATTATTGTATATACCAATGTTAGCGCATGGTGATACTTTTAAAGTCAAGTTGAAAATGCCTGTTGGCTCAATATTTCAGTACAATTTCTGGATTACAAAAACGAAACAGGGGCATTATCATGATTTTTGGGACAGTCAATCAAGTGGAAAAATAACAGTCACCGATGCGACTCCTATATCTAAGAATGCAATCTATACAAAAGCTGACGAAAAAAACAAATCAAGTATTCTAACCAAGGGTTGGTTGTTATTTGTTTTATTAATAGTTGTTTACGGGATACTTTTTTGGATTCAAAAAAAATGGTACAATAAAATTACGGCTTCTTCCATTATTGAAAAGGTTTTGTTTCTGGGCTTCAGTTTAGCTATTTTTCATGCCCTTGCCCGTGCCAAAATCATCAATGTCGGCTATTTGAATATTATTTACGATTTAAGAGGTATTCCGAAAATTATTAAAGGAAGCTTTAGCGATTTACTTTTTATCGCTGGCCTGGTAATCGTATTCATACTCGCGCTTCTTTGGATTAAGAATGTGAAAATCAAAAAAATTATATATGGAATTTTCAACTTTATAGCGTTGTTTTCAACTTTGGTTGCTTTCACTAATATTACCACTGTTGTTTTTCTTGGAAAACCATTCAACTACCAATGGCTTTATTACTCCGGTTTTCTGGGAAGCAATGAAGCAAAAACCGCTTTATCAGCGAATTTGTCAGTGAGTATTGTGATTAATTTGATAGCGTTCAGCCTTTCAATGTTGATATTGGCAGGTATTTTAAGAAGCGTTTACCAATTGCTGATATTGAATAGGCCGTTGAAGTACATCACTTTTGTGTTTTTGGGACTGGGAATGATGGTTCTTTCTGTTAAAGCTTTAAAAGCGGAAGAAACCTGGACCAAAGGACAATCTGAAAATGCAATAACTTATATGGTTTATTCTTTTCTCACAGCCAATACGAATTCTTCTTTTTTCTCTGCTGAAATTCCTGATGAAATGGAGCCATTCAACCCTGCGCAGAATACAAAATTAGAAACATCCATTGTCTCATCTAAGGATCACAAGGTGAAAAATGTGTTGTTTATTATTTTGGAATCTGCGGGTGCTTCTTATTTCGATGAATATGGTGGAACATATCAGCTTAGCCCTAATCTTAACAAGTATGCAAGCCAGTCCATAATATTTGATCAAATGTATGCACATGCTCCGGCGACAAATCTATCATTGGTATCTGTTCTCGGATCAATGTATCCATATTTATCCTATAAAAGTCTAACCCAGGAAGCACCTGATTTTGATCATCCAACACTTTCTTCAGTACTTAAAAGTAAAGGATATAGAACCTCCTTTTTTTCGTCAGCTGATCTTCGTTTCCAGAATTGCAATCAGTTTTTAGCAAATAGGGGATTTGACAAGGTTGAAGATTTCTCTACTATTAAATGCTCCGAGCAATTTCGAAATGTCAAATTCAAAGAATTAAACGGAATAGATGACATGTGCCTGGCCGATTGTTTGACCTCCTGGTTAGATGAAGATACTACACAAAACTTTTTTTCAATGATTTGGACTGTGCAAGGCCATTATCCCTATTATTTTGCCGGAAAAGAAGAAGATTTCGGCGTTTCTAATTTTAGTTTGAATCGCTATCTCAATTGCATGAAACACAATGATGAACTCGTTGGCAAAGTTATGCAGGCATTGGAAGAGAGAGGATTAGCTTCTTCTACTTTGGTAGTCGTGGTTGGGGATCATGGAGAGGCTTTTGGGCAGCACAAACAATATGGTCATGGAACCGCCATTTACGAAGAAAATTTAAAGGTACCGCTCTATTTTATTAACTCCACATTGTTTCATGGCGAGCGAAAAAGCGATATTGCCGGAATGAAAGATCTGGCAACAACCGCGTTATCGGTTATTGATGTAGATATCCCCCAGATTTGGCACGGGCGTGATCTTCTAAGCACAAATTCTGACGAAGCATTTTTCTTTGCACCTTGGTCGGATTATCTTTTTGGCTATCGAAAAGATAACATGAAATTTATTTTTAATGAAAGCCAAAATACTGTGGAAGTTTATGATCTACTTACAGACTCGAATGAAAAAATAAACCTGTTTCAACAAGGAATGACGGAAGAAGTTGCCGAAGCGCGGATCAGGGTAGCGGCATGGGTACAGTTTCAGGATAAATTTGTAAAAAAACTGCTCAACCAAAATAATTAAACATTGTCGTATAGCACTTTGGGAGTTGCATGTATCCTTGCTTTCAGGATAAAAAAAATAAATTAACGATAAACATCCGGATATGAGAAAATTTTTATTATTCCTATTTGTTATTGGTGGATTCATATTTCTTTTGATTTTAATGTACGGGGTGAAACGCTATCATGTTCTTCATTATTTGTTCAGTAAAAGGGAAGCTAACTCCATTGAAATAAATACTTCAACACCAGTTCTGGCTGTTTTTTCATTTCGATCCGAAGAAACCAATCAGACTCTTAAATCATTTCATCATTATAAACTGAAACTTAATAAAGTTTCCCGTCTGAGGCTTGACAGTTCTGCTATTGCCCATTTATCTGATACCATACCGTTAATGATTACGGTAGAAACATTGGGTAAATATGTATTTCCTTCACGCGGAAGCAATCCAATAAAAGACGTGGTTAAGGGCAGGTATGATCGCGTCATTAAGCAATTGTGCACACAGCTTATAGGAACAAGGCCAAATGTATATTTACGTTTTAACCCGGAAATGGAAGTGCCTGGAAATAATTTCCTCTGGCAGCGATTTGGACCTGTTTACATTGATGCTTTTCGTCATTTTTCAGCCTTATGCAAAACCTATGCGCCGCATGTTAAGCAGGTGTGGGGCCCTGCTGGTTATCCGGGATCGATGGAATATTATCCGGGTGACGATTTAGTGGATGCTGCCTCAATAACCATAAAAAGTGACTCCGAAATGCCACTAACCAAATACCCAACCAACTACCCCGTGGCCTACGATTTATTCAGAAGATTGCACCGGCTTAGACATATTGACAAACCTATTTTTGTTTTGGGATCGAAACAGTGTGCCAATGATTCGATCGATAACCAGTTAGTTTCATCAATCTCACAGAAGATTAATCAGGAAAGAAGTATTGCATATACTGATGCCAACTTCAAACGTCCTGAATTAAAGTATGAATCTAATCCTGACAGAAAATTAGAAATAGGATTGTATGATCCGCAATCGTTGCTGAATGAAGAAGAACCGTTAACAGTTGAACACCTTTTTGTTGACTTTGGAAGTCTCTATAGCGGAAAATTCAAGAACGATTTTAATAAAGTCGTTGAACGAGGGCACAATGTTATAGTCACTTTTGAGCCTTTCCGAATTCCGGAGAGAGAAGATGATCTGCAAGTACTTCAGCATGTAACAGAGGG
>JAUYEQ010000636.1 GCA_030691295.1 Bacteroidota bacterium | reverse complement strand
GAGGTCGTTTCCGCCATACATCCAGTCGGGCCGGCTGGGATCGAGGCGCTTTCCGGCGGCAATCACTTCGCAGATATTGAAGCCCGAACCTGCTTCGTTTCCGGCGCTCCAGAAAAGAACCGACGGATGGTTGCGGTCGCGAAGCACCATTTTTTCAGTACGCTCCACATACGATTTGGTCCATTCGGGAAGGTTTGAAATGAATTCGGTGGCATGTGCTTCCACACCGGCCTCGTCAACGATGTAAATACCCAGCTCATCGGCCAGTTCAAGGTATTCTTTTACCGGCGGATAATGACAGGTGCGCACACAGTTGATGTTGAACTGCTTCATCAGATACATGTCTTTGCGGATGGTTTCCACGTCCATCGTGTGCCCGAGGTCGGGATGTTGCATGTGGCTGTTTACCCCGTTCAGCTTCACGGGCACGCCGTTCAGGTAAAAAACCTGGTTCCTAACTTCCACTTCTTTAAAGCCAATTCGTTCGGCCAGGGCTTCGGTAGTTTTTCCTGAAGCATCCACCAGCTCGAAGCCAATGTGGTATAAATTGGGCTTTTCGTCCGACCATTTCAATGGTGATTTGACGGGTGCCTTCAAACGGATCGTTCTTTTTTCGCCAGCGCCAAGTGTTATTTTTTCTGAAGTGAGGTTCTCCAACACCATGCGGTTTTGAGCATCGAAAAGGCTAACTTTCACCTGATAATCCTGAACCGGAGAGGCTGAATAATTCTGAACTTCGGCTTCCACTTTCAGGGTGGCATCTTCGTATTTTTCGTCCAAATCGGTCACCACATAGTAATCGCGGATGTGTACTTTGGGCGTGGCCATCAGGTAAACGCTGCGGAAAATGCCGCCCAGACGCCACATGTCCTGATCTTCGTTGTAAATGCCATCGGAGTACTGAAAAACCATCACCGAAACCGTGTTCTTTCCGGGTTTTACCAGTTTGGTCACGTCGAATTCGGCGGGTTCGTTGGCGCCCTGGTTGTAGCCCACTTCCTGGCCATTTACCCATACGAAGAAGGCCGAAGCAACGCCTTCGAAATGCAAAAACATCTGTTTGTCTTTGAAGTTGGCAGGAACATTGAACGTTTTGCGATAGGAGCCAACCGGGTTGTAATCGCGCGGAATTTTGGGCGGATCGGATTTAAACGGCTGCGCCACATTGCGGAAAATCTTCTCGCCCCAGCCCTGCATCTGCCACATTCCGGGAACGGCAATTTCGGCCATGCCTTTTTCGTTGAAATCGTTCCTGAAAAAGCTTTTGTTGATGCCATCGGGATTTACGGTATAGAGGAATTTCCATTTGCCGTCGAGCGAAAGGTAGCCCGACGATTGTGCCTTGTCGCGTGTAAAAGCTTTGTCGAGGCTGGCATAAGGCAACAGCGGCACATGGCCTTCTTCCTGATTGAGGCCGATCATCTGAGGGTTTTCGATGTAATCGTACAAGTTTTCGAGGAAAGGTTTGTGTTGGGCAACCAACGATTGCATGCTGAAAACCAGCAAAATAGCAAGTGTGGAGAATTTGATTTGGTTCATGGTAGTTAGTTAAGTGTCAGAGGTACAATTATAGGAAATTTGAGGGGAGTTTGCAAATTGGCAGAGACGCGATTAATCGCGTCTCTACGGCACTAACATGCGCGAAGATTTTCAATCTCCGTTAATACTAAAATGCGGTTAGAAACCGCGGCACCCGTTAGAACCTCAAATCCTTCAAATATTCGGCGCTACCGCGCAAACATTCGATGCCGTTCTGTTCGTTGTCGCGTTCCACAATGTAATGGCGAACACCCTGATCCCAGGCTTCGCGGAACACTGGGCGAAAATCTATAATTCCCGAACCGGGGCAGGCAAAAGATTTTTCAGGTGTGGCATCCATGTCTTTCACATGCAGGATGTCGTAGCGTCCGGGATATTTTTTCATGCATTCTACCGGATCGCCACCGCCTTTGCGAACCCAGTAAATGTCGAGTTCCATTTTCACGGTTTTAGGGTCGGTATTTTTCATCAGTATGTCGAATGGAAGACCTTCCGAAGTGGCCTTTTCGAATTCCCAATTGTGGTTGTGCCAGCAGAATTTGATGCCGCCTTTTTTTGCAGCTTCGCCCAGTTTGTTCAGGTTGTCGGCAGCAGTTTTGGCTTCATCGGCGGTGATGTTTTTGGCATCCGAAAGCCACGGCCAGTAGCAAACCCAATATTTTTTGCCCATTTCGAGTGCATCGGCAATTTTCTTTTCTGGTTCTTTCAGCATGTCAGCAATGGAACCTCCACCGGCAAACGGATTAATTCCAAGTGATTTGCAAACCGCTTTAAATTCGGCCAGCGAATTGCCATGGTAGTTGCCGGTTTCCATTTCGGTATAGCCCATTTTGGCCAGTTTTTCGAGCGTACCTTTCCAGTCTTCCTTCATAAAGTTACTCACGATTCCGGAAATGAACCCGATTTTATCGAGTCGGTCGGCCTTCTTTTCGATGGCCCAGGCCGGGATTCCGGCAGCAAATCCGGCAGAGGCTAACCCCAGTGTGGTGATAAATTGTCGTCTGTTGGTCATAGTTTTAATGTTTAAAAGCCCCTCTCCCCGAAAGGGAGAGGCTTTGGATTTCAGGATTCTGAAAATCATTGGATATAAGAGCAAATTAATTGATTATACATTACTCCAAACTCCCCTCTTTTGGAGGGGCAGGGGGAGGCTTCCTATACTTTCGGAAGCGCCCAGGGTTTGCGGTATTCAGGTACAATGTATTGATTGGCTTTTTCGGAATTCGAGAATTTACCTTTGGCTTCGTCCCACAACAAGAGGTTTTCGCCCGTGCGAACGGCAATGTTGGCACAGTGTGCTGCCACGGCAACCGCACGGCCAATTTCAGTAGTACAAACCGGTTTTTGCCGCGATTTGATACAATCGATAAAGTTCTGGGCATGCTCCTGATGGTTCTCGCCACCTTTGTCAGATTCTTCGGCTTCAGTTTTTCCTTTCTTTTCTTTGTCGTCCCACTGCGGAATCACTTTGTATCCGCCACGGTCGGCCACAATTGTTCCCAAATCGCCGATAAATTCAATTCCATAATTCTTGTTCCACGGACCGTTTTGGACTCCGGCGGTGTGTTGCCAGGTAACCTGGTAGTCGCCAAACTCAAAAATTACCGACATGGTGTCGAAGGTTTCGTGGTTGTTATTGGTGAAGGAAATGTTTGCTCCTGAAGCCAGTATTTTATTTGGTGGAGTGGTAATGTTTTTGGCCCAAAGCGCCATGTCGATGAGGTGAACGCCCCAGTCAGTAACCAGTCCGCCGCCGTAGTCCCAGAACATGCGCCATGAACCGTGAAAACGTGTTGGGTTGAAACTGCGTGATGGAGCAGGCCCGAGCCACATTTCAAAATCAACTCCGGCAGGAACCGCAGTGTCGGCAGTCATTGGCTGCCCAACGCCATAATTAAAGTTACCCCAGATATTGGTTTTCCGGAGTTTCCCAATTCTGCCCGATTTGATCATTTGATTGATCTTGTTCCAGTGAGTACCGCTGCGTTGTTGCTGCCCAACCTGAACCACCCGGTTGTAGCGGTTGGCAGCTTTCACCATCAGGTTGCATTCTTCAATACTGTTGGCCATTGGTTTTTCAACATAAACATCCAATCCGGCTTCGCAGGCATTTACCATCGGGAGACAGTGCCAATGATCGGGAGTTCCGATTACCACCGCGTGCAAATCTTTATTTTCAAGTAATTTTCTGTAATCGCTGTACAATTTTGGCTTCTGATTGTAGGTTTTCAGAATTTCGTCAGCTTTGTCGTTCAGAATGTTTTGGTCGATGTCGCACAGACCAATACAATTGACACCGGGAATGTTAAGATGGTTCTTTAAATCGCCAAAACCCATACTTCGGCAACCAATGAGTGCAATGTTGATTTGGTCGCTGGGCGCCAGGTTTCGGGTTGCAGCCTGAATTGCTCCGGGGAAACTGCTGATAAGTCCCATTCCAGCCGTTGTTGCAACTGAATTCCGGATAAATGATCTTCGGTTTGTAGTCATTGCTGTTAAGTTAGTTGGTTAATGAAATCAAGCCTAAATATAACAATAATTAGAGAAGTCGTTTATAGTGATTTTCCAAATGTCTTCGCATGGCTTTGCGAAACTTATCTGCATCACGCAGCCTCAATACTTCAACAAGTTCAGTATGCGATACATATTTTTTGTCAGCAATGGTTTTGTTAATTAATCCGCTGGTATATACATAGTTAAAGGCAGGCAAAAGCATCCGCTGAAATCCCTTAAGTGTTTCATTTCTGGTCATTTCATACAATTTACCATGAAATTGTATCTCATAATCGACATCAAAAAGGGTGTTTGATGATGGTGATATTTCGTTCTGAACGATTGAATAAAGCGCTTCAATATCTTCATCGGTGGCACGATTCACAACCAGGTCAGCCATACCGACTTCAATAACCAATCTCATTTCGAAAACATCTTTCAATGTGCCTTCATCCAGAATTCTCGGGATCATTGATTTCTGCAATATGGACGACAAATCCGGACTTTTAATAATGGTTCCGATGTGTTTTTTTGATTCAATGAGACCCATCGTTTTAAGGCGGTTCAGCGATTCGCGAATAACAGT
>JAUYEQ010000634.1 GCA_030691295.1 Bacteroidota bacterium | reverse complement strand
AGAATATCCATTGGATTCATGCTGCTTAATAAGCCAACTGCAAAGGAAGTGATGAGCAGCGCCAGAAAGGCGTTAATCTTGAATTTGCTGATGAGGACGAGAAGAATCAGGATTCCGATTCCGACTATGAGTAGAGGCATGAGCGTTTAGTGTATTAGTTTGCAATAAAGATAGAAATTTGCAACTTGGATGCAATCGGAAATTAGTCCAAATCCATGTATCTGTTGATCATATACATGTGAATTGACTAATTTACCAGTAATTTAGTCATTACGTTGACGATTTTAGCAATTTCTAAATAAATTAAAATGGGCTGTCAAAATGAAAATGGATATTTTCCCTTCGATTTGTTTTGGCAATTTCTATACCGGCACTTCTAAATTTTTATCTTTGGTTCGCATAATCAAACCAAACGATGAAATCAATCTTATTCCTGTTTACATTCCTGATTGTCACCAATTTCATTCAGGCACAAACTACTGCAAAAATCACCATGTCCGAATACCTGGGAATCAACACAAATGTTGCGTCTTATGACAATAAGTATCTGGCCGATTTGTCGAAATGTGTGAAGTGGATTCGTGAATACCACGACTGGTCGCATTACGAAGCGGCCAACAATTACTACAAATGGGATAACATTACTACCCAACCGCAGGGTTATACCTGGCCCGATCATAACCTGTTTATGAACGAATGTAAGAAATATGGAATCAACGTGTTGATTGATGTGTTGGGAAAACCTTCGTGGGTGGGGACTTCGCCTATCCCAAATAATTCAGGAACTGGCGCCAATGCTTCTGATTATATGGAGCGCCTTGAATTTGTCGGGCAGTTGGTTGCCCGTTATGGTTCGAAAAAGATAAACACTTCGTTGCTCGAAACAGCCGACAAAGCTACCGGGCTGAACATGATTAAATATTACGAGGACGACAATGAACCGGATTATACCTGGAAATCGCCACTATGGACGGCTGCCAGTTACGCCAAATACTGCAACGCGGTGCACGATGGTTTTGGAGTTCAAACCACTGCCGAATATCCGCTGCTGGGAATCAAATCGGTTGATCCGGATGCCAAACATGTGATGGCCGGAATGGCTTCGTCGGATACCGTTTATGTGAACAATGTGCTGAAAGCTTCCGGAGGCCTCATCCCATTTGATGTTTTGAATGTTCACCATTATTGCAGCGACCTCACCAATGCTTATTCTCCTGAAAACGAAACGTATGGATATGAAGTTAAGTACCGAAATTATTTCAAGTGGAGAAACCGTGTTTTGCCTGAGATTCCGGTTTGGATGACTGAATTTGGCTGGGACACCTATCTTGCGCCCGATAACAAACATTCATACACTTACGCACCCGCCCAACAGCAGGCCAATTATATTCTTCGGTCATATTTGGTGTTGCTTAAATTAGGTTTCGAAAAAGCCTTTCTGTTTATGGATACCGATGGAAACAGTAAAGATATCCTTCAGTATTCATCGAGCGGTTTGTTGACAGACAAAGCTTCGAAGTATGCCAAAAAGAAATCGTACTATTATTTGGCGACCATGCAAAATACGTTGGGGAGATATGAATATTCCAGCGCGGTTTCGTACAAACAACTTTCAGGAAACAACGAAATTTACTGTCTGGAATTTACCAATCCTGCGAAGTCCGAAAAAGTGTTCGCACTTTGGACCCGCAGAACCGGTTCGAATACCGACAATGGAACGCAAACGAATTACCAGTTTGTTCCCGGTTTCCTGATTAAATCGGCATATTCCATCTTGCCAGCCGATCTCGACATGGATGGCGACACCATCATTCCTACAATTACTGACGATAAAATTGAGCTGAAACTAACCGAAACTCCCCAGTTTCTTTTTGTTTCAGAGCGAAGTACCTCTTCAAATGTGCAGCCTTCAGGAAAATTTGAACTGAACGTATTCCCGAACCCAACAAACTCCCGGATACATATTAACCTTTCAATTTCTGAAAAACAGGATGTAAATATTTCAGCTTATTCGGTCAACGGGAAACTGGTACAAACCCTTGTGAATGGCCTGATTGAACCAGGATTACATACCTATTCACTGCGCGATGATTTATTGTCGGGCACTTACCTGGTAAGGGCGAACAATGCTTCTGAAAACATGGTACAAAAGGTAATTTTAGTCGATTAAATTTTCTATTTTACCTTGATTTTGAATGCCCATGCATAACTGCACGAAGTTGGACGGGCTTTTTGCCGAGGATAATTTATGGTCAGTCCATTTTCCTCATTCCAGGTCCAATCCAGATTTCCGGGAACACCGAGCATTGTGATTTTAGAACCTTCAACAGGTTTTACCGACTTCAGTTTAAATTCATCGCCAGCCCATTTCAGGAAAGTTGCATAAACAAAATCATCTTTTGAAGTAAAACGCGCATCACCTTCAACCTGAATTTTCCATGGACGGGTTCCGTAAATAGCTTCCCCGTTCACTTTCAGCCATTCGCCCAGTTTCAGGAGTGGATATTGTTCGTATTCGGGAATTAAACCGGCAGCGGTCGGCCCAACATTGATGTCGAAATTTCCATTGCGGGCCACTCCGTCGATTGTTTTATCGATGAATTCTTTCGGGCTCAGGCAATCTTCCATGTCGGTATCCTGGTTGTAACCAAAGGTTTTTGCGATGCCTTGCCAGAACGACCATTTGTGTGTAAGGATACCCAAACTGGCCTCATTGTAGCTGTATTCAACATTGTATAAATCACCGTGTTTCCCGCGATCTTCACTACCGAAACGATCGTTCACAAATACTTCCTGATTTCTTTTGGCAGCCTCGTTGTAGTAGTAAGCAACCACTTCCTTCATTTTCCAGAACGGTTCCGGATGATCCCATTCTCCATCGAAGTAGAAAAAATCAGGATGGTACAATTCAATCAGTTAAGTATTACTTTTCGGGTAAATGAATTATCCTTGTTTGTCAACCGGAGCATATAAATCCCGGAGCTTGCAACTTCATTTCTCAGGTTAAATGTAACTGTATTTCCCTTTGTGAGATACTGATTATTCAGGATCGTTGATATCAATTGTCCCTGAAGATTGCATAAAATCAGGGTAACCGGCGAACTGACTGAATTACCTGAAATTGTAATTTCGCCGGAAGTTGGGTTCGGGAAAAGGCTAAATTCTTCATTTTCAATACCTGTCAAAACTTTATTTCCGGTTGGAACCTGTTTTTCGACGCTCACATTATCGAGGTAAACATTGCCTGTAAACTTACCAAATACAAAACCAAACCGACAATTGTAATCGGTTGGCTTATTCATTTTTACTATCCAGATGAATGTCTGTTTTACTCCCGTAATACTTCTGGTTGTTGAGTAGTAATTTCCATAGTCATCATAGTTTTTCGAAATAAAAACATCTGCAATACCAGGATTGTCAGACCAGGCATCGAACGTGATTTTGTAATTTGCAGCATTAATAAAAGGAATATTCAATTGTTGGTCAACGATGTGCCAGTTGGCAGTGCCCGGACTGGTTACATTAAGAACATAAACCCCGTCAACAACTGATGCTGTGGCTTTGTAGCTGGCGATGTGAAAATAAAGATTGCCCCAGTTTTTTAATCCTGAACTGAAATCCCCGTTTAGGATCAGTTCATTTTTTTTTTTGAAAACCGGTATCAGCGTCATGTTTTTTGAAACTTCGATTGTCATCGGATTTGCAGAACCAAGATACAGCCATTTATCAAATTCGTAACCGTTTTCAGGTTGGGCAGTTAGGGTAACCATTGTTCCTTCAGGATAAGATTCCATTTTAGGAGCAAATTCAACAGTTCCGCCAGTTGAAGGTTCAATGGTAAGTGAAAATGGTCCTTCTGTTTCCTGAAGTTGATAAACCCTTACATAATCGATTAAAAACTTGTGCGGTAATTTTGTGTCGTCATGTCCTTTTTGATCGCCCCAACTACCGCCATACGCCAGGTTCAGGATCATATAAAACATCTTATCGAATGGCCAGACTCTGTAGTCGCCTGACGGTTTATTGTAAGTGTATTTTTTTACTCCGTCAGCATACCATTCCAGTTTGGTTGGCGACCATACAAATGTAAAAGTGATAAACTTTGAGTAAGGTTGGTTGTATGTGGTTTGCGTACCAGAACTCTGATGCCCCGAACCATTTGTTCCTTCAAAATGAGCCGTGTAATACAAATTGTTCGCATTCATACCCACATATTCCATGATATCCATTTCGCCGCTTTTGGGCCATCCGCCATATTCGCTGTCGGTTGGCATCATCCATATTGCAGGCCAGGTACCTTTTCCGGTGGGTACTTTGGCCCTGATTTCGAATTTGCCGTACAGCCAGTCGCCTTTGTATCTCGATACCAGACTTGCCGAGGTATAGCTTGCTCCCTGAAAAGGTTCCTTGCGCGCTTCAATAATCAGAACTGTATCCTGAATACGGGCATTCTCTGAACGTTTATAGGTGTAATACTGCAATTCGGCATTGCGGATTTTGCCGACTTCGTAATCCCATTTTGTGCTGTCGGGCAAGCCGGGTTTATTAAATTCATCGCTCCAAACTTTAACGTATTTCTGCGGAAAGGCTTGAATTGCAAAGCAAAGAATAAAAATGGATAGGATTAATTTCTTCATCTTGCTGTTAGGTTTAGTCTTCCAAATTTAGGAAGAAAACCCACGTTGACAACATGCCGAAAATAAATTTCAAGTGATCACGATTAACGTTTAAACACCCGCACGTAATCAACTTCAAGGGTGTGCGGAAATTTACTGTCATCAATGCCGTGCTTTCCGCCCCAACCGCCGCCAATTGCAAGGTTCAGAATTAAATGAAACGGTTGGTCGAATGGCCATGCATCGAATCCGCTGTCCTCTTTCTGAAAGGAGAAATAGAGAATTCCATCCACATAACTCCTGATTTCATTTTCATCCCATTCGGTGGTATAAACATGAAATTGCGAGATAGCAGTTTTCACCGCAATTGCCTTTCCCACCTGGGTGCCTTTTGTATGATTGTATTTTTGGGTGTGAACCGTCGAATGCACCGAATCGGGATCGTACCCAACGTGTTCCATAATGTCAATTTCGCCGCTTTTAGGCCATCCTCCATAGGTATTGTCCGTCGACAGCATCCAGATGGCAGGCCATGTACCTTTTCCTGAAGGTAGTTTTGCCCTGACTTCGAACTTTCCGTATTGCCAGTCGCCTTTGCTCTTGGTGGTCAACCTTCCGGAGGAATATTCTTTGCCGGAGGTCGGTTCCTGACGGGCGATGATTTTGAGTATGCCATCGCTAAGTTGCGTATTTTGCAGGTTGGCTACATTGTACCATTGTGCTTCGTTGTTTCCCCAACCGTAAGTATTTCCGCGGGTGTCGTAGTTCCATTTGGTCGAATCGGGCAGGCCGGTGGTGTTAAATTCATCAAACCAAACCAGCTTCCAATTCGGATTTTGTTCTTTTTTAGCTACTTTTTTCAGCAGGATTTCCGGTTCGTCGGTAGTGATATAATCGATGTCGTGGGCAAGGAAATAATCCATCAGTAAAGGATCATTTACCGTCCATACATTTGTTTCAATTCCTGATTTCCGGGCATTGTCAAACCAATT
>JAUYEQ010000633.1 GCA_030691295.1 Bacteroidota bacterium | reverse complement strand
CTTTCGCAAATTGATACGCTCATTCGTAAAAAGACTGACATTGAAGAAGTTTTAAAAATTACCAATCAAATAATTTTGAAGGAACATTTCGGTTTGACGGATAAAGAAATCAATATAGCTCATAGCATTTGGAAAAAATTATCTTCCAGAAGATTGAATAGAGGGAAGTAATTTATTAAACTAACAAACTCTGGTTCTTCTGCATATGGATTTATTGAATTAGGCATTTAAGTAATAATTGGTCTATATGGGAAAGGTTCGGCCTTAACCATTCTATTCAAGAGGTTGTCAAAAATTTCTTCCCTTATGTTGCTACGGTTAAACCGATAACATATTCATCAATATAGGCTTGCAGGTTTTCAACTTGATGATGCATTCCCCGAAGCCAGCCTTTGAAGCCCATGATGCAACGGTGCAAATCTGGGAAGTTACCACCCTTTTTCCCCGAATCAACCTGTACCAGATTCTTAAAGTCTTTTGCCAAAGGGGAATACCCCCGCCATTTGTCCGTTTTTATTTGTGCATTAGTACCAATGGTTGTTTTCATAAATTCACCAAGTTCTTTTGCACTGCTCTTTTTGATAACCTTCCCGTACATGCGGCTAACCCCTTTGCCATTCCTCTCAATGCAAATACAACCAGCTTCTTTTTCGCGTTTTTTCTCCCACAACTCCTTCTTCCTGACCGCCAACAACGGTTTCATCAACTTCGGCATTGCCATTGATTTTGTGGTTACCACTGCTTTCCATCGCCTTCATTACCTTGCCTTTGAACTTCCAGCAAGTTTTTTGTCTCAGCCCCAGCTTTCTGCTCAGTTCCGTGCTGCTGATTCCTTTTTTATTCGTGCTGACATAGTAAACGATGTAAAAGGCCTTTAATACCGAAAATTTTAACTGGTGAAACAACGTCCCGCTCGTCGGTGAAGATATGCGATGACAACTGGTACACTGCCTGTCGTATTTACGCTTACCGTTACAATAATTGGCGTGTCCACAATTAGGGCAAACAAAACCAGTTCCCCATTTTAGTAAAGTCAAATATTCATAACAAGAATCTTCGTCCGGGAAACGTTCCTGGAACTCGAAAATAGTCAGGCTTCTAAACTTGTTCTCCATTGCTAATACTTTTTCCCCGAATTTAGGCATTTATATTGTATTTACAAAGTGCCTAATTCAATGAATTTATTTAATTTAAAGCGGCTGTTGCAGAACTGATCGCTGAGTTGGGTAAAAAGAAAGTAAAACTTACGCTTTCAGAAGAAGCCGAATGGGAGGATTACTTTTTACAGGAATCGAAAAAGGCAATAGAAATAAAAACCAGAATAGAAACCACCGATCAGGAAATTGACCAAATGGTGTATGCACTTTACGGATTGACGGAGGAAGAAATTAAGCTAGTTGAAGGGTAACGTTATTGTTGTTTCATCCCATACACCAAACCCTGCACATAATCCGTCCATTCCTGATGCGACTTAGATTTGTCGAATGTCAGGTGCGAAATTGGGTTGCCAATTTTAAGCCTGATTGTTTTGTTTTTTTTATTGAATAGTTCGTGGGGAAGCAGCGCCAATTCAAGGGTTGCTTTTATTCTGAACAGTTTCCGGAGCAAATATACAGCATAGAAAAGGTTGGAATTTCTTCCGTAGAAATAGAATGGTACAATATCTCTTTCGCACGAAACTGATTTGGAAACAAAACTTTTATGCCACTTCGAATCCCGAACTTTCCAGTCTCGTATTCGCGAAACCAATCCTGCTGGGAAATGGGTGATTGGAATTTCTGAATTGAAAACATTGTCGAGTGCCTGAAGATATTCCTTTGGATTGGTTCCGAAAACATTCACCGCTGCTATCACTGGCCTTAATTGTGGAATGAGTACAAAGACTTCGTTGCCAATGGCCCTGAAATCGCCATATTTTGATGCAACTGTATGGGTAAGTATTAAACCATCGGCAATTCCAAACGGATGGTTGGCCACAAAAAAACACTTCCCATTCTCCGGAAGGTTCTCCAGACCTTCAATTTCGACCTGAATATTTAACTCTTTCAAAACTTTGGGAAGGAACTCAACGCCAACAGAATCTTCAAATTTAGTTAAGATACCATTGATTTCATCCTGATAAGTAATCTTAGCTAACCATCTGACAACGAAACGAGGAAGCTTCTTTAATAAAGCCGAATTGCTGTTCTTTATTTGGACTTCGACATTGATTAATTCCATTGACCTGAATTGAAATGATTGGTTTGGCTCGTTGATTGGTCGCAAGATATGGAAAATTAAATTAATTGATTGCCCGTTCTGTTTCAAATGGCCAAAGTGAAGCTGCCATAGTTAAGTCATACTTTAAATAAAATACTCAATATTATCAATCCATCCGGCTTTAATGGCGTGCATAATCAATTCGGAAGCATTGGAAACGCCCATTTTCCGAAAGATATTTTTGCGGTGAGTGTTTACGGTGTGAAAGCTGATATTTTTCTGGCTTGCAATCTCTTTAGTGGTCAAACCTCCCGCAATCAGACGAACAATCTCGATCTCAGAACTGGTCAAATGGGTTGGTTCTTCGGGTGCCGACTTATTATCACCTTGTTCGAGAATCATATCAAGTATTTCCTCGGCATAATATTTTTTTCCTTTAAAAGCTGCATCAACTGCCGACAGAACCTCGTCACGGTCAGCTGTTTTGTAAATAATGTTTTTAACCCCGATTTTAGACAGTTCTGCAAATTCGGTTTTGCTGATCGAATTGGTCAGAATCAGAATGGCGATAGGCTGAAATTTTTGCTTTATTTTCAGAAGATCCTCAATGCTGTCGTAATCAATTAGCGAAAAATCAGTAATAAGCAGATCGTAAAATCCTTTCTCCAAGACCTTTAATAGCTCGAATTGAGAATTAACAATACCTGCAACAATAAACCGCCCGTCGGCGCCCAGAATTGTTTTCAACGTTTCGACAACCAGAAACTGGCTATCGGCAATTATTATTTTCTTTGAAGAATTGTTCGTACTCATTCTATTTGTGTATTAGCTCCGGAAACAAACTTGTATGATTCAAACTGCGTTTTACTGATTTGTTCCAATTGTTCAAGCGCTTAGCATTGCAAAGTAAGCAAACATCATGAAAGTAGCCACAGGCAACTTGTTCCAAATCAGATTTTTTGTACTTTCGGCGGACAAAATAATCGATTTATTTTAGTTAATTATCAGTAATTCAAAACGTTTCAATTAATGGGGAATTTAGTTAAGGGAATATTTCAACGCACCGAGTTACTGTTGGGCAAAGAGGTGATGGAAAAGATTGCATCGAAAAACGTGATCATCTTCGGAATCGGAGGAGTTGGAAGCTGGTGCGCCGAAAGCCTTGTGCGAAGCGGAATCCGAAGGTTGACCATTGTAGATTCGGACCTGATTTGCATTACCAACATCAACCGTCAATTACATGCCACCACCCAAACTGTTGGCGAAGTAAAAACCGATGCGCTTAAAAACCGTTTACTCGAAATCAATCCTTCAGCCGAAATACAAACCCTTCAAAAAATATACAATCCTGAAACCTCCGATTCATTCGAACTGGATTCATACGATTTTATCATCGATGCCATTGACAGTTTGAGCAACAAAATTGATTTGATCCGCAAAGCAACCCGCACCAATGCTGTTTTCTTTTCATCGATGGGCGCTTCGCTGAAACTTGACCCGACAAAAATCCGTGTGGCCGAATTCTGGAAAGTCAAAGGTTGCCCGCTGGGTCACATTGTCCGAAAAAAAATCCGTAAAGGCGATTTGCCGGCAAAAAAATTTATGTGCATTTACAGCGAAGAACTGCTCGAAAACAAAGGAGCCGGCTCATCGTGCGGAACCGACAAATGTTTGTGCCCCAAATCGAAAAACGCGCCGGGCGATCCTGATTTGGCCGATCATGAATGGTGCAGCCAGAAAGCAGTGATCAACGGAACAGTTGCCCACATTACCGCGATATACGGGTTCACACTTGCAGGATTAATTATTCAAAGTATTTATAACGAACTATAAATCAAAACATAATGAGTGAATTTGATGCCCGTGCCCGTGAGTGGGACAAAGATAAAATGCACATGGACCGTTCGGTAGCAATAGCTGCCGGACTGGAAGAAATGATCCCGATAAATCCTTCCATGAAAGCCCTTGAATATGGCGCGGGAACTGGTATTCTCAGTTTTCTGCTGAAGGACCGGTTTTCAGGAATTACCCTGATGGACAATTCAACGGAAATGATCAAAGTTTGTGTCGAAAAGACTGAGTACCATAAAACCAATCACATTCTGCCAATTTGTTTCGATCTGGAACACAAGGATTATGATGGTAGTTTCGATGTTATTTACAATCAAATGGTTTTGCATCATGTTGTTGATTATGAAAGTATTGTTGTAACATTTTATTCAATGCTAAATCCGGGTGGCTATCTGGCAATTGCCGATTTATATCCTGAAGACGGCTCGTTTCATGGTCCGGATGTTAATGTACATTTGGGTTTCGCCCCTGAGAATCTTGCCAAAATCCTAAAAAACATCGGGTTTAAGAATATCAACTACAAAACTTGTTTCGAAGTAAAACGGGAATCAGGTTTAAAATATCCTGTATTTTTATTGGTTGCCTACAAATAAACGATTTAGCTTGTTAAAATCTTCTCCATCGAGTTTCGCTCCTTTTCAGAAAGCGAATCCATTTCGTTGAGTGCATGTTGGATTTTGGTTTTGAAGTTCCAACAAGTCATCTGGCGCAAAGAAAGCCGGCGGCCAAATTCATAAGTCGAAATATCTTCTTTCCCTTTACAAACGTTGTAGGCAATGTAAAAGGCTTTGCTGATCGGAAATTTAACGCCATGAAAAATCGTTCCGTTGGTCGCGGTTTCTTTGGCTTTACACCGCGTACAGCGGCGCGAAAACGGTTCCCGTCCTGCACAAGAGTTGGAATTTCCGCATTTCTTACATACAAAACCATTTGCCCATTTTATTTCTGCCAGAAATTCCAGGCATTTTTCATCACTTTTGAACATCTCATCAAGCTGTTCAGGACCAAGGTCATTACTGAATATTTCACTCATATAGTAATTCTTCTTGATGCAAATGTAAACAAATTAGTGTCACCGAAATGATTTAAGTGTCACTAATGCGATTCACAACTTTCTTTTATTAGTTTTGCAGGCAAACAAATTAGAAGATATGCTATGGAAAATAATTGCGAAGCTAAACCAAGACCTCGAACAGTCAAAGAATTTTTTACATCATGGTACTTCTGGAAACCATTTTTAGCGGTTTTCATCGGTGCAATTGCCGGCTATTCGTATTATCACTTTGTAGGATGCACTTCAGGAACTTGTGCGATTACAAGCAGTCCGTTTATGAGTACATTCTGGGGTGGTATGATGGGTTTCTTTTTGGTGAACAGCCCGTGCAGCAGGGGGAAATGCTAAGAAATCTACCCTTTTTTACTTATTTCCAGTAATTCTTTTTGATTGACAACTGCAATATCCTTTTCATTCAGTTTTATCAAGCCATCTTTCTCAAAGCTTTTCAGGAGTTTTACAGCACTCTCTGTTGAAATTCCTGCAAAATCGGCGATGTCTTTTCGTGACAGAAGTTGAAATATTTCAGGATTTTCTGCCTTTAAACTATCGATGTACAGAAGTGTATTGGCAATACGCCCGTTCATTTGTTTATACATTACTGTTCGCAGCGTATCAAAAAGATTCGAGTTTTGCTCGCAGTACCGGCGGATAATTCCCAATCCAAATGTTCCGTTTTGCCTGATTATTTGTGCGATTGCTTCTTTTTCAACCAAAAAAACCTGACAATCCGTCAACGCTACAGATGAGTAGTTGAATGTATTTTTCGCAAATACGGAAGATAATCCGACGAACTCACCCGGTTTGATGATTCTCAGATTAAAGCTTTTCGCGTTGTCGCCCTCGATGTATTGTCTGGCCAAACCTTTCATTACAAAAAGCACATACGAAGCGAAAGTCCCCTGTTTGGTCAGGTTGTCGCCTTTTCTGAACAGAACTTGTGTTTTACTTGCCCTCACCAGTTCAACCTCATCAGTGGTGAGCGTCTGAAAACATGGAGCCTGAACATCGCAAATAAAATCACTGTCGGTTTCGAGAATGGGTTTCATTATTTACTGCAACTGTGGGATTTGTAATGCAAATATATTATTAAATATTCTGAAACATTAGTTGATTCGCATTACTAAAATACACTAATGTATATTACTAAAATACAAAGCCATTACAACTCTGTATATTAATGCAATACAAATAATTTCATAGCTCCTGAAAACTCAAAATTGTTTCGCATCAACAAAAAAGTTGTCGCAGTTCAATTCAGAAGCCGATGTGCTTCAGCCCGAAAATCTTTACTCACCGTATTTTCTGATGTAGTTTTGTATCGTAACAATTTAAACAAAGCAGACATGTTATACACCAACTTAAAACACATTGAAATCGCCGCGGAACTTGCACAAATGATCAGCGAACACAAAAACGTAGTGGTTATTTGTGGACGCATGGGTCCAATGTGTATTCCGGTTTACCGAATCGCCGAAGAATTGGAAAAGGAATATGCTCATGTAAAATTCTTCGATATGGAATTTGACAATCCTGAATCGCAGGTTATTCGCATATTGCCTGAAGTTCGAGGCTTCATGGGAATTCCGTTTACCATTTATTACAAAAACGGACAAGTGGTGAAAGCCACCACGGGAATACAAACCAAGGCGCAAATCATTGGCATTTTAGATAACGAATATTCGGAAGCAATATGCAAACAACATTTATTATCGTCGGAGTTTTAATGGCCGCTTTCATCGGGTTCCGCTATTTCGCCATGGCAAAAATGAAAAATACTCCTTTGGTGGCCGACCACGAAAAAGTATTGACACTTACAGAACAAAATTTTCAGCAACAAACAAAAGGTAAATTGGTGTTGGTCGATTTCTGGGCAAGCTGGTGCGCACCCTGCCGAATGATGGCGCCGGTTTTAAACGATGTTTCTGCTGAATTATCAGGAAACTCACATATTGGAAAAGTTGATATTCAGCAATACCAGTCGCTGGCCAACAAATTTAAAGTTCGCAACATTCCAACCCTGATCCTGTTTAAGAACGGAACCGAAATCAACCGTTTTGTCGGAATCAAATCAAAAGATTTTTTGTTAAAAGAGATTGCCAAAGCAAGCTGAAAAGTACCGTCAATGAACCTTCATAGGAACGTCATGCTGAACTTGTTTCAGCATCCCTTCTATGACGGGGCCCTGAAACAAGTTCAGGGTGACTGGTACCTAAATGGAAATTACAAAATCATAAAATAACAGATAATTCATAAAATGGAAAAGATATTAATTATAGGGGGAGTTGCGGCCGGAGCAACTGCGGCGGCAAAAGTTCGCCGCATTTCTCCGACTGCACAAATTACAATGCTCGAAGCCGGACCTGACATTTCGTTCGCCAACTGCGGTTTGCCGTATTACATTGGCGGCGACATCAAAAGCCGTTCGAAACTGATTCTGCAAAGTCCTGAAAGTTTCAACGAACAATACGGAGTTGACGTACATACACATACCATTGTTTCGTCGATCGACAGGCTTGCACACAAAGTGAAAACCATGGACACCCGAAGCGGTGAAGTGAAATCGTTTGAATACACCAAACTGATTCTGGCACAAGGCGGTCGTCCAATAAAACCAACATTGCCCGGTGCCAATCTCGATCATGTCTTCACGCTGTGGACATTGGAAGATATGGACAAAATTTCGCATCATCTGGAAGAAAAGAAACCAAAAAACGCAGTCGTTGTGGGTGGTGGATTTATTGGTCTTGAAATGGTGGAAGCCTTGGTAAAAAGAGGTTTGAAAGTGAATGTTGTGGAAATGATGCCGCACGTAATGGCCATTATGGAAGCCGAAACGGCAGGATTTGTTGAGACTGAAATGCTTTCGTATGGTGTGGGTATTCATACCGGGGCCGGAGTAACCGAAATCATGCCGCGTACAGTAAAACTCGACAATGGGAAAGTACTGGATGCCGACATGGTTTTGCTGTCTATTGGTGTTCGGCCAACATTGCAGCTCGCAATAGATGCAGGTCTCGAAATCGGCGAAGCAGGCGGACTACTGGTAAATGAACAATTGCAAACTTCCGATCCTGATATTTTTGCGGCTGGCGATATGGTCGAAATCGAACATCGCGTAACCGGTAAAAAAGTACGCATTCCATTGGCAGGACCGGCAAACCGTCAGGGACGAATTGCGGCTGAAAATGCGCTGGGTGGAAATCATGCATACAAAGGTTCAATTGGAACTTCGGTAGTGCGCGTTTTTGAGGCAGTAACCGGAATAACCGGGTTCTCGCTGAAGCAGGCCCGTGCTGCAGGATTGGATGCGGATGCGGTGGTGGTTCACCAAGAGCATCACACTTCCTATTATCCAGGCGCCGAAACCGTCACCACCATGTTGATTTACGACCGCAACACCGGAATTATTCTTGGCGGACAAACGGCTGGCTACAAAGGTGCCGACAAACGTTTGGATGTAATTGCAACTGCAACAGCCTCAAAATTAACCATCAGCGATCTGGCTGATATTGACTTTGCGTATTCGCCACCCATCGGAACGGCCAACGATGCCATCAACATGGCCGCCTATACCGCCGAAAACCGCATTTCAGGATTCAGCCCATCGGTAACAGTTACCGAACTGGATGCTTTCATCGAACGAAAAAACCCAGTATTTGTTGACGTTCGTGATGTTTTCGCTTTCGAAAAAAGCCACGTAAAAGGAGCACTTCATATCCCACTGGAATTATTGCCGGAACAAATCAATTCCATTCCTGCCAATCGTACAGTAATTGTTTACGACGAAACCGGAAAAAAAGGACATCAGGCACTCCGCACTTTGCTGGGCGCAGGGTTTAAAGATGTTACCAACATTTCAGGAGGACATACTTCGATTCAGAGACAAGCCAGAACCGTTGGATTTAAATACCTCCAAATAGATCTTTTACCTGTTGAATTGAAATCACTTGAAGAAGAAACTCCGGAAGTTGAAGAGAAAGCAGCTGTAAAAGCACAGGATAAAAATTCACCGATTGTTGTGGATGTTCGCACCCCCGAAGAATTTGAAGACGGTGCATATCCTGATGCCATCAATATTCCGTTGGATGAGTTAATGCATCGGTATAAAGACCTGGGAAATAACGCAGCCCGTGAAATTGTTGTGTATTGTGCTTCAGGAGCGCGTTCGGCATACGCCCAGCAAATGTTGATGAATTTGGGTTACACCAACGTGAAAAACGGTGGTGGACTTTCAGCAATGATGGCACGCCGAAACACAGAACCTTCTGCAAACGCTCCTTCGAACGAGCCTATAGTGGTCGATGTGCGCACTTCCGAAGAATTTCAGGGCGGAGCTTATCCCGGAGCGGTCAATATTCCGTTGGATGAATTGCAAAGAAGAATCGCTGAATTAGGAAGTAAGTCGCGTGAAATAACCCTTTACTGTGCTTCAGGAGCGCGCTCAGCTTATGGGCAAAGAGGCTTGCTGCAAATGGGTTTCACCAATGTAAAAAATGGTGGAGGTATCATGCAAATGATGAGACAGCGATAATATCAACCAATAAAAAAAACAACTATGTTTGAAGCAATTAAAAAACTTTTAGGAATAAAAACAATCGACTATGCCCAGTTAATGAAAGAAGGGGCAATCATTTTAGATGTTCGAACCAAAGGTGAATATGGATCCGGACACATCAAAGGATCGGTCAATATTCCGGTTGAGCAACTGCACAAGAATCTTCAAAAGTTTAAAGACAAAAAACGCACGATCATTACTTGCTGTGAATCTGGAATGAGAAGTTTCTCTGCAAAGGGAATTTTGAAATCAAACGGTTTTATCAATGTTCACAACGGTGGCAGATGGCTGAGCCTGAATAATAAATTGTGAAAATATATTCAAAATGAAAGCAAACTTTGATTCAATAATTAATGATACAAAACCCGTTATCGTTGATTTTCATGCATGGTGGTGCGGGCCGTGCAAGGTGCAGTCGCCGATTCTGAAAGAAGTGGCAGCCGAACTTGGCGACCGTGTCAGGGTGATCAAAATTGATGTCTATCAAAATCAGCAGATAGCTGGCCGGTATCAGATTCAGAGTGTTCCGACGCTGATGATTTTTAAGAACGGAGAAATAAAATACAAACAACCTGGAGTTCACACGAAACAACAGCGAATGAATATATTGACAAATATTTTTTAATCCACTAAAATAAAGAAAATGGAATATTATTTCAGTGCCACTTTGCATACCGATTTTGTCGATGCCGTGGTTAAAATTACAGAAGCATTGAAAAAAGAAGGCTTTGGCGTGTTGACAGAAATTGACATGCAAGCCAAGTTAAAGGAAAAATTGGGTGTGGATTTCAAAAAGTACAAGATTCTGGGGGCTTGCAATCCGGCCTTTGCTTACAAAGCATTGCAGGCTGAAGAAATGATCGGGGTGATGCTGCCCTGCAACATTGTTGTTACCGATAAAGAAAATGGCACCACCCAGATTGCAGCCATTCATCCAATTGCGTCGATGATGGCGATACAAAACCCGGCATTGGAGCCACTCGCAAAAGAAATAACTGAGAAGCTACAAAGGGTAATCAATCTGTTGAAATAGGATTGTCATTCGATTCTTCGTCAAGTTTTTTAATGGTTTCTGATACTTTGGCCACAACGTGAGTCGATATTGGCGAAAGAAAAATCAAAACATGGAAAATTAACACCGATATGATTGCGACTTTCCAATCCAGGAACAACAGGTTAACAGCCACAAGCAGAATCAGGGATGCAAACGATGAAACTTTGGTTACCACGTGCATACGGGCAAAAAGATTATCAAATCGCACAATGCCAACAGAAGCGATAAAAATCGTCACTGCACTTAGCAATACCAGTATTCCTACAATAATTTCAATCATTTTAGCTCTGTTTTTTTATATAGATAACGTGCGATAATCATCGAACCAAAAACAAGGAGAAAAGAAATGGCCAAAACCACATCCAACACCATCGTATCGCGGGAATAAATTACATCGCAAAGAATCATACCTACGATGATCATCCCAATTTGGTCGAGCGCCACAATGCGGTCGGGCAGGCTTGGTCCTTTAAACAAACGATACAAAGCGAACAACAGGCTCAAAGTCATAATCGCCAGTGCAGTAAGTGAGGCGTTTTCAAGAAAAGATAAATTTGAACTCCAGAACATCATACCGTTTCCTCCGTTGTTGGGTTAATAATAACCTGTGCGTTTAAAGTCCGAATCAACATTTTTTCAATTTTATTTGAAGTCTTTAAAAAATCGTCCCGATCAGCAAAATTCAGCAAATGCACCGAAATTGTTCGATGATCTTCCGACAGGTCGATACTGAGC
>JAUYEQ010000628.1 GCA_030691295.1 Bacteroidota bacterium | reverse complement strand
GCCAACATCACCTTTTCTGTCAAATTTTCCACGAACAATGCGTATTGAATGATTGAGATACCTGAACTGGGGAAATTTCAGGTATATAGTGAAGAACAAACCGGTTCCGAGCAGGAGATATACAAACCATTGTGAACTACCAATATAACTATCAATCAGCGACAAAAAATCGTTTAATGCGTGCATATCCCGGTTTTAGTAGGTGTCTCGAATCCCAAAAATAATAATATCTTTCATACAAGACCAAATTTATGTCACTATTGATACAGTTTAATTCTGTCGTCGCAATCATAAATACATCTTACCAATTTCCATTTTTTAGGTTATTGAATTGTTAACCCTTTAAAAATGGTTCATAATAGCGTGTTTAATCCTCATTTTTCCATAAATTTGTTTGCAAATAATAAACACAAACAGTTATGCTACCAAAATTTTTGCTTGCCGACAATTCTCAGGAAATGCCTGATTATATTTTTGTTGTTCACAACGAAGATCCCAGATTTATTGTGGGAAGTGACATTGAAGACTTTTCTGTCAATCAGAAAATTTACTGGATTGATAAAGAACCAAAAGACAAAGATCTAATCGCTCAATTGCTTGGAGAAGCCGAAGAGTTTCTTGAAGCTGAGTTGGAAAACCAGGACAGTTATTTCGAAGACGGGGAGGACGACTAATTATGGCACCACAAAAAAGATTGACCAGATCGAAGGACAAAATGGTTGGCGGAGTATTGGCCGGAATAGGTAACTATTTTGATCTTGATCCTACCATTGTGCGTATTGGATACGTGGTACTTTCAATTGCCAGTGTTGGCTTTCCGGGTCTAATTGCCTACCTTATTATGTGGGCAATTATACCAGAGGAAAGTACCTTCTAATTCTGCGGCACCTGCTTCAGGCTTAACTGAATTCGTTTTCTCTGCAAATCGAGTTCTATTACTTTGACATGTACATGCTGGTGTAATTTTACTATTTCGGCCGGATCGCTAATAAAGCGGTCCGCCATCTGCGACACGTGTACCAATCCATCCTGCTTTACGCCAACATCAACAAAAGCCCCGAATTTGGTGATGTTGGTAACGATTCCCGGAAGAACCATCCCCACTTCAAGATCTTCAACTTTAAAAATATTTGGAGCAAATTCGAATACTTTTATACCTTTTCGTGGATCACGTCCGGGTTTGGCTAACTCGCGTTTAATATCTTCAAGAGTTGGCAATCCGATTTTATCGGTTATATATGCAGTCAGTACAATC
>JAUYEQ010000612.1 GCA_030691295.1 Bacteroidota bacterium | reverse complement strand
GCTCAAATGCCATTTACCATCGGCACGGCGGTAGCTTACCTGGTATTTAACCTGAACAGGTCTCACATAAAAATCTTTTGGTTTTTTCCTGATCAGCGATTCGTGGGCGAATTTCAATCCCGACCGGCTGAGCTCAAATTCGGCATGTACCAGCGCAAACGACGACATATCGACATACAATTTACCCTGATAACAAGGGTAATCAACCTTTTCCTTAGGCTTGAACCGAATGACATAAGTGTCACGGTTGTTCAGTTCAACGATCTGATCGAGCGAATATTTGTAAAATTCACGGAATTCGGGATCGAGAAACGAATCGAGTGTTTTTACCACATCCAACTTGGTAATGTAATATGGTCCGCCCTGAATTTTGAAATCGACAAACTTAAAAGGCTTTACATTCAGGCTTTTCCGGCCTTTTAAATATTTCACTTTGTCCTCGGCAAAAGCATTCTCGTACGACGACTTTCTTATTTCCAGAATGGCTTCGGCAACATCTATGTAATCATTGTCCTGCTTCAGCACTTCGCGGTAAAATGCCGTCATAATCTCCGAATTGCGCGGATAATTGAGCGAAATTTTCGACAATATCCGGCCAAGGATGTCTTGTGGATTGATGACAGTAACTTTTATCTCTTTTATTGGAAATGAAGTTGGCCGGAGAAAAATGGTTGCAGCTTCATCCGTAATTTGAGTAACCGGGACGTGGTATTGTTTGTACCCCAAACAGGAAACTACAATGGTGTCATTTATCATTGTCCCAGGTATTTTTAACTCAAATTCACCATCAATATTCGATAAGGTTCCGATGTTTTTTCCCACAACCGAAATAGTTGTATAGGGCAACACGTCTTTCTCTTCGCGATCAATTATTTTTCCGCGGAATGTGATGATTATTGGTTTTTCAACGAATATCTCCTCCTCTTTTTTTTTTACTTTTTCATCCTCAGGCCTGGCAATAATAACCTGATCGTCGAGCACCCGGTAAATAAACTTTGATTCTAAAAGCAGGTCGAGAATTTCTTTAATGGTTTTATCCGAAAGTGAAGCATCAATTTTTTTCGTATCATCAATGAGCGAGGCGTCGTAAGAAAAATAGATTTGTGTTTTTAACGATATTTTTTCAAAAACCGAAGCAATGGTTTCATTTTTAACTTCAATTGTAACTCTTTTATCCAGTGCGGAATTGTTTTCCCTTTGTCCGAAGGTAACCTTCAACGACAAAAGGAAAACAATCAGGACAAGTCCGCAGGATAACTTCATTTTAAAACATTTTTTTCAGGAAGAACTCTGTTTTTACCTGCTCCCCATTTCTGAGGACGGTCATTTTTATTTTTCTTTCTTCCTGACTTTGAAACAACAAATTTATGTCATTTAAATTTAAAGTTTTGTGATTGCTGT
Organism: Bacteroidota bacterium; assembly: GCA_030691295.1. Taxonomy (GTDB): domain Bacteria; phylum Bacteroidota; class Bacteroidia; order Bacteroidales; family Prolixibacteraceae; genus Aquipluma. The sequence goes on along the minus strand of JAUYEQ010000612.1, from coordinate 14,059 downwards.
TATTAATTGCAATAATCTGGTCGTTTTCCTGAAGTCCGGCATAATAAGCTGGAGAATTTGTTCGGATATTACTTATCAGGAATATGGGCGCTCCCGGCATCGGATTGGTTACTTCCAAACCGCTCATATTGTAATTAAACTGATCTTTTATATCGCTGTTTGGCCTCAGGATGAGCCGGTGGTTCGGATAATCCATGGTAACATAAAAACGGCGGAGAATTTCGGCGCCAAGTGTTCCGTTGCGGTCGTTTTTGCCAATTAACTGATCAACCAGTTCATTATCAGGAAAAGCAACTATTGGTTCATAAAGTACCAGTGGGCCAACCCAAATGGCACCGATCCGGCCTTTTTTGCCAAACAAATCACCGCTCAGGCCACGTCCGAGGAATGTTTCAATGTGGTTTTCAGGAAGCGAAATCCGGTTATCGGAATTAGTCGATAACCAAAGGGCATCACTTGCACCGGTATCAACCAGCAGTTTAACCGGAACATCTTCGTTTTTATCAGTTACAATGCTGGTCCGCACAAATGGTTTGTTCTGTTCAAAGGTCAATGGCAGAACGATGTCTTTATCCTTTTCTTTATAAGTGAAATATTCGGGTTTGATCAGGGTTATTTTGTTATCAGTATAATCAATCTTCACCACGTAATCTTTGAAAAGGTTAAAGCCAATCAGCCCATGTACGGGAATTCCGAGAATATGTGAAATCTGGAAATTTTCGCTGATTATCATTTGAATTTCCTGATCGTAAGCTACCAATCCGCTGATATTAATCACGTTATTACCTGAACGGTAAGCTGTAAGTTGCTCGCCTTCGCCCAGTCCCTTTACATTTATGGGCTGAAGAAAATTCAGGTTCAACTTGTTCACAAACGGAAGTTCTGTAATAATCGGATAGCGTACGCCAGTATCCAGAATAAAATTAAGCGTATCTGAATTGTTAATGGCCACCGGGATAATAATCAGATTGCTGGATGATTTGAAATTAATTGTGATTGACTTTTTCTTCGGATTATCGAAAACGAATCCGGTTTGATCGGTGTAATTTCGGGCTCTTTTATCGTAATCAAGACTCTTGTCCAATGGCACATAATCTCTGATAACCAATATATTGTCCTCAATTTCAAACAGAAGGTAAAAATCCTTCATCAATTGGTCAAGTACATATTTAATTGGTTTGTTCGATACGTTCAGATTGATATTTTTCCCTTCAATCAGTTTCGAATTGTAAGAATAATCGAGGTTGAGATAATTGCAGATACGTTCGATTACAGTCGAAAGAGATTCGTTTTCAGCGTATATGCTGATATTCTGGTTCAGTATATTGGGAGTCTGATCGTCTTTTTGTTCTTGTTTTGTATTCTGTCGTACATTTGGTTTCCTTTCAGGTTTTTGGCCATAGGTAGAAACCGGTGCCAACAATACAAATAAACATAATGCACATAACACAATGTGAGTTACTAATTGCTTTGTTTTCATGGCATTTCAAATTATAAAAATTAGGATTTTGCCTTTAAAATATACTGCCCGTCAATCTTTTGTGCTTCCATTTGGAAAGTGGTTTCGATTACCTTCAGGATAAAATCAAGCGGATAATCGTTGAAATGGGCAGTGAGCAGAAGTCCGTTTAATTTAGGATCGGCTAAACGGATGTTTACTTTGTAAACTTTCTCGAGATTGCGAATTACTTCGTTAAGCGAAGTCGCCCTGAAAATCAGGTTGTTGGTTTTCCAGGCCATAAAATTGGGATCCTGATTGGTTGTTTTCAGCAATGCATTGCTAGAATACACCAGTGTTCCCTTATCGCCCGGATCAAGGATCAGTTCTTTGGTTTGTTCAGTTACGGTTAATTTATTCAAAACCTGAACTTTGCCGGTTTCAACGATAACTTCTACCAATCTTGCACGGGGATAAGCACTTACATTAAAACTGGTACCAAGAACTTTAATCTGTGCATTTCCGGCGTGAATGATAAAAGGTTTGTTTTTATTGGGTTTTACTTCAAAAAATGCTTCTCCTTCAATGGTAACTTCGCGGTTTTCTTTTCCGAATCTTTTCGGGTACTTCAATTGTGTATCGCTGTTCAGGCTAACCAGCGTACCATCGGGTAATTCAAACGATTTAACAACCTGATCGGTTGATGAAATCTCAAGTATTTTGGGCGATTCGGCTTTATTTGTGAGCATTTCATACCCGGCTACCGACAGCAAAACGGCCACCAAAACCGCAGCAGCATAACGCATCAGCGGATTCGAAATTAATTTCACAACCCTTTTAAAACTGCTTTGTGATCTTTTCTGAATCTTATTCTGAACTTTCTCCAACGCTTTTTCAGCGGGGTATTTTTTCAGATCAAAGTATAAATCAACCTTTTCGACCATCCCGAGAAGCTCAACTTTCTCATTTTGATCGGTAAGCAATTCTTCTGCAATCTTATTTTTTTCTTCGGCAGTCAGTTTCATGTCATCGTCGTAAATCGACATGGCCAGTAATGCCCATTTTTCGTCTTCTATGTTGTGATTTGGTTTCATATTGCCTTAATGACATTAATGTACAGGTTTAACCCTTATTGCCTGCGCCTGATTTTTTCATAAGCAGAAAAAGTGTCACTAAATGGTGACTGAATTCCTTTAAATCTTCGCGTAAGTGTTTCAATGCCAAACCCATTTGTGCTTCTACTGTTTTTATTGATATGTTTAGCTCTTCGGCAATTTCTTTATACTTCAGTCCCTGTTCGCGGCTAAGTCTGAATATCTCCTGGCGTTTTGCCGGCAACGAATCAATACTTTTTTCAATTCGTTTCAACAGATCAACTTCAACATAGTACTGATCGGGATTGATATCCTGATGAGCAGTTTCTTTTACCATGCTGGCATATTGCTGCCTGATTTTTTGATGCTGGATTTGGTTCAGGCACTGATTGCGCACTGACCTGAATAGATAATGCTTAACGGATGTTTCAATGTTTAACGATTCACGCTTTTCCCAAATCCGCACAAACATATCCTGAACGGTCTCTTCGGCCATTTCGCTGTCGTTCAGAAACTGACGGGCAAAATGGCACATAGAAGAATAATATTTACGAAACAAGTCGTTAAAAGCACGCTCGTCTCCCTCTTTCAGTCTTTGATAAAGTTCTTTCTCGTCGGTCAATTCCATAAGTTCTGCGCTATACGCGGCGATTTTGAGAATCTGGCTAAAGGTATAAAAAAATTGAAATCTGCTTATATTTCCTCAAAACTTATGTTTGCAACTTCTACAAAAATGAAAAAGATAAAATATTGTTTGAAAAGCTTTGTTCAAAGGAATTTTCCATTATTTTTGCAGCCGGTTTACAAACAAGCCCGAATGGCGGAATTGGTAGACGCGCTGGACTCAAAATCCAGTGATAGCAATATCGTGCCGGTTCGATTCCGGCTTCGGGTACTGAAAACAAAAGAGCTGTCTGAATTTCAGGTGGCTCTTTTTATTTTAGGGCGATACATTATAAAGAAATGGATGTTTTTTATAGAAATGCTTGAATATTAGAGGCTTTAAGATGCCTTGATCAAGTTCTTTTTTGCTTAAAATAGATCGGAATGGGTTCCGGTTCTGGTGAGTTTAATTTCTTTTTCAATGTCGTCTTGTTCCCAAATCAATAACCAGTCGGGACGAATATGACACTCCCAACAATTAGCGTAATTTCCTGAAAGTTTATGTGGGCGGTAGATGGCCGGTAGCTTTCCATTGTTTTCAAGTTGATCAAAAACTGAAACGAGCTGATCAATCGGATAACCGCGATTTTGAATGGTTTTAAAATCACGCTTAAACTTTGTACCAAAGGAAAGTTTATACATCATGCTTTAAGCTTAGCCATTAAATCAGCAACGTTATCGCATTTAGTTACATTCCCTTTTCTTACATCTTCAATAGCTTTTACAGTTTCGGCATTGGGAATGTTTTCCAGTTCAATATCATTACCCTGCTTCGCCATGTCCGAAAGCAATGCAATAAGATGTTTGCCTCTTTTAGATTTGCTGCTTATTCTAACTGTTACTGTTGACATATGGTTGTAAATTTTTGTAAAGATAAAACAATCAATTTAAATATGTTCTGGTTGTGCGGTCAGATTATAAAAGGCTTCATTAGCTTATCTTTTTTTGCGTCAGACAAAACGTATAGAAAAAATCAGATTTTTCCTATACAACTCTTCCTGAAACCAATGATTTTTCCAAACCAACAAATCTTTTTCAAACAATAGTTATTCAAAGAATGTTTCAATACATTTGGTATGTTAAAATGTACCTGTCAAAGATTTTCAGAGATGAGCGAAAAGAAGAACCCGAACGTACTGATAGCAGAGGATGTTGAGTCGAATTTTCTATACTTGAAAGCTGTTTTAAGCAAGCTGAATGCGAACGTTTTCTGGGCAAAAAATGGCATCGAAGCAGTTGAAATTTGCGATAAAGTTGAAACAATGGACCTTGTTTTTATGGATCTTCAAATGCCGGAAATGAATGGATACGAAGCAACTAAGATACTCAAGAAAAAATATCCGAATCTTCCGGTGGTTGCTCAAACTGCATTTGCAATGTCTGACGACCGCGAAAAAGCACTGAATGCCGGATGCGATGATTATCTGGCAAAACCCATTAAGTCAAAGGATCTACTGTACATTGCCGAAAAATTTCTAAAACATTGATCAAAGAATATAATCATATCAAAAACGTTCATCTGAATTAAGATGGACGTTTTTTGTAATGTGTTTACTCCAACATATACACATCAATGATTACTTTTGAGCCAAATTGAATCTGAATTGAAAATTAAAGGCATGGAATCAACGCAAAAGGAAAACAAACAATTTTTACTCGATCAGCGATACCTGAAAATGGCTCTGATCTGGGCTCAGAATTCGTATTGTAAGCGCAGGCAGGTCGGTGCTTTGCTGGTAAAGGACAAAATGATCATCTCTGACGGGTACAATGGCACCCCTTCCGGATTCGTGAATAATTGTGAGGACGAAAACAACCGCACCTTTCCATACGTTTTACATGCCGAGGCAAATGCCATTACCAAAGTAGCGAAATCAAACAACAGCAGCGAAGGGGCAACTTTGTATGTCACTTCATCTCCCTGTATGGAATGCTCTAAACTGATTATCCAGGCCGGAATAACAAGGGTTGTTTTTTACGATAATTACCACATCGCCGATGGAATTGATTTGCTGAAAAAAGCAAATATTGAAGTAATACAGGTTGACTTGAACGATTAATTAAAAACACATTAAAAATAACCACATAGACACACAGTTCACATAGAAAAATTAATAACTATGTTCTCTATGTGCCTATGTGGTTTAAAAATGAAAAAATGAAAAACTCAAAATTCTCAGTTTATATTCCTTTGCTACTGGCAATTGCAGTTGTTACAGGCATTTTAATCGGAAACAGATTGACCCGTAATTCAGGAGCCAATCAGCCATCTTTTTCAATGTCGGGTTTTAACAAGATGGATGCAGTGATTGAATTGATAAAAAATTCTTACGTCGATTCAGTTTCGACCGATTCACTGGTCGAAAAAGCAATTCCACTTTTATTGAAGGATCTTGATCCGCATACTTCTTATATTCCCCCAAAAGAGATGGTTGGAGTTGAAGAAGAAATGCGCGGAAATTTTGGAGGAATCGGTGTTCAGTTTTCTATTCAGAACGACACGGTTATGGTGGTTGATGTCATTTCCGGAGGACCATCGTCAAAATTAGGAATTCTGCCAGGCGACCGGATTGTTACCGTAAATGATACCTTGCTTGCCGGTGCCGGATTGAAAAACGAAAAAGTTCTTTCGAAACTTCGGGGCGAAAAGGGAACAAAGGTAAATGTCGGCATCAAACGCAAAGGTTTTAAGGATCTGTTTGAATTTAATATTACCCGCGGAGAAATTCCAATTTACAGTGTTGATGTAAGTTACATGATTGATGAAACGACTGGATACATCAAAGTAAGCCGCTTCGGCGAACATACCTATCAGGAATTTATGGAAGGTATGAAAAAACTTGATCAGCTTGGAATGAAAACCGTTATTGTTGATATGCGCGGAAATCCGGGTGGATATTTGAATGCTGTTATCAGGATGGTAAATGAATTTCTGGTCAAAGGTGAACTGATTGTTTACACTCAGGGATTTTCTCAACCCCGCAAAACTTTTAATGCCGACAGCAACGGAACCTACCGAGACAAAGGCGTTGTGGTGCTGATCGATGATTTTTCAGCTTCGGCAAGTGAAATATTTGCAGGCGCCATTCAGGACAACGACCGGGGCTGGGTAATAGGACGCAGGTCGTTTGGAAAAGGATTGGTTCAGGAACAAATACCTTTCAAGGATGGAAGCGCCCTCCGCCTGACTGTTGCCCGCTATTATACGCCAAGCGGCCGATCGATACAAAAACCTTACGACAAGGGAAACGATGAATATTACAAAGACATTATGGATCGTGCCATTCATGGTGAATTTCAGCAGGCCGACAGCATTCAGTTTTCCGATTCACTGAAATACACCACTTTGGCCGGAAGAACTGTTTATGGCGGCGGCGGTATTATGCCCGACTTTTTCATTCCGGCTGATACGCTTGGTTTTTCAGACTTTTATTCAAAGATTACACAAAAAGGACTGGTATATCAGTTTGCGCTGGATTTTGCCGATTCGAACCGGAAAATTCTTTCAAAACTGACCAATTCCAGGGATTTTGAAACGTATTTCAAGAACAAGGACGTTCTGAATCAATTTGTGACTTTTGCTGCTCAAAAAGGGATCAAAGCCAGCAATGGCGATTTGAAAACTTCTGCCAAAATAATAGATACACAGGTAAAAGCCTATATTGCCCGTAATATACTTGGCGATGAAGGTTTCTTTCCGATCATTAAAAATATTGACAATGTGCTTCTTGAGGCAATCGAAAAATCCAAAATCCCAATTCAGGAAAAATCTTCGGTAACTGTAACAAAATGAAAAGCTGTTCGTCTTACTCTTTAAAAACAGGTAAGTAGATCAGAATGAATGTAAAAGAATACAACCAGGCGGTTGATTTGTATTCGGACAATGTTTTCCGTTTTATCCTGAAAAACATCAGGGACGAGGAGCGTGCGCGCGACATTGTTCAGGATAGTTACGAAAAATTGTGGCGAAACGCCGAAAATGTGAATTCGGAAAAAGTGAAGTCGTATTTATTCACCACGGCTTATCACACCATGATTGATGTTCTGCGGAAAGAAAAACGGCAGACTTACATGGAAGATTACCAGATTCCGGAAGATGTGCACGATGAACAATATTCTGATCTGAAAGAAGTACTGAACGAAGCAGTAAAACGCTTGCCCGAAATACAGCGGACTGTTATTTTATTGCGCGACTACGAAGGATACTCGTATAAGGAAATTGGGGATGTTACCTCGTTAAGCGAAGCCCAGGTAAAGGTTTACATATACCGTGCCCGGGTTTTCCTGAAAAATTACATTGGTAAAATGGAGATGGTAGTATGAAGATAACCAGAGACAATTACGAACCGTTTTTTCTGGATTACCTCGAAGGTAACCTTGAAGAAACCATGATCGATCAGTTCCTGGATTTTCTGGAACAGAATCCCGATCTGAAGGAAGAATTACAACTATTCGATAATATTCATTTACCTCAAGAACAAGTTGCTTTTTCGGGCAAACAGCATTTGTATAAATCGGAACACGATGAAAAGCCGGCATTCGAGATGAAAACGATTGCTTACATGGAAGGTGATCTGAAAGATGATGAGCGGGAATCGTTTGAAACGTATATTGCCGCTCATCCTGAGTTGCAGAAGGAATATAATTTGTTCGGTAAAACCCGTTTGATTGCAGATACTGATATCAAATTTCCGCAGAAACAGAAATTATACCGGAAGTCGGGTACAATTATCGCATTGAACTGGATCACCCGCGCTGCTGCCGTGGTTGTACTGATATGGGGAATTAATTCCTTGTTTCAACCCGGCAGTCAAAAAGTAGGGACAAGCGTTATTCCTGAAATTGCTTCGGTGAAACCTGAAACGAAACTTGCCGAAATAGCGCCTGAGAAAATAATTCAGAAACCCGAGATTGCGCAAAACACGTCGAAAGTCAGCCAAAAGCCAGCCATTGTTCAGCAACAAACCAATGACAAACCGGTACAAAATTCCGAAGTAGAAATGATTTTTCAGGAGCGGGATTTAACGGAACTAAATAAAATTTCGCCAATTCTGGCCATGCTGGAATCAGAAACTGTTGAAACACAATTGGCAGTTTCGCATGAAATCAATGTGGAGAAAATCAATGATCCGCGCATCCTGACCATCGATGAATTTCTGGCAAGCCGTGCAAAAAAAATAGGCAATGAAGGTTTAAATTCGGTTCAGCGTATTTTTCGAACCGGGCTGAATGTTGCTTCTGAACTTTCAGGCGACCGGATTGGATACAATTTAAAAGATGGTAAAGTTTCGAGCCTCGAATTTGAAAGTCGCTTAATGGCTTTTTCAATTCCTTTGGAAAAAAAATAAAATGGCTGTAACATTTCAAAATACCTCGCCGTCATACAGGCAAATTTTAAACATTACAGCCATGAAAACAATTTTTATCACTTTAATTTTAACCACTGCATTTATCCTGAATTTGATGGCTCAGGAAATAGCCGCCGATGTAAAACCATCAGATATTTCAGCTGAATTCGCATTTTCAGCAGATACCATAAAGCTATCGGCAGATCAGGATACAACCATTGTCCGTATTGGAAAAAAGGACGTGAAAGTTATCGACAACGAAGACGGAACGGAAGTACGTTGGGGCAAAGACAAGCACAAAAAAGACAAAACTGGAAAATTTAACGGTCACTGGGAAGGTGTTGAATTGGGATTTAACGGGTTCGACAAACCGGATTACAGCCTTTACAACGGCAACGAGTTCATGGAATTAAATCAGGGCAAGTCGATGGAATTCAATCTTAACTTTTACGAGTTGAACATTGGCCTTGCAAAATCGTTCGTCGGACTGGTTTCAGGAATGGGTTTAAGCTTTAACAGTTACCGGTTCGAAAATCCATACACACTCGTTAAAGGCCCGCAAATGACAGAAGCCGTGCTTTTAGATTACGACAATCTATCGAAGACAAAACTGGCAGTTTCGTACCTGAATGTTCCACTGCTGCTCGAATTTCAGATTCCTGTGAACCAAAATGAAGGCCGGTTATTCGTCAATGCCGGACTGGTTGGCGGTGTAAAACTCGGTTCGCATACCAAAGTAAAACACGGAGATATCAAAGACAAAGACCGAAGCGGGTTCAATATTAATCAGTTTAAATATGCCGCAACGGCCAGGGTTGGATACAAAGATGTCAGTTTGTTTGCAACTTACAGCCTAACCCCATTATTTCAGGCTGGTAAAGGACCGGAACTTACACCTTTCACAATAGGAATCAGTTTTTTAGATTAAACAGCAAATAGTTCACAAACAGTAAAGGGAGTTTATCAAACCGATAAGCTCCTTTTTTTTTCATTTTGATTGACTAACTTTGCTAAACGAAATGACAATTTGACGATCTACTATTGAAATGCTCTAATCTGCAGCGTAAATTGTAAATGGATTAATAGTAAATAATTCAACCATAGGCACTTCATGCAATGAAATATATATTTCTCCTTTTTTTGGCAACTATTACGGCTTCCCTGGCAATCGCTCAGGAAAACGATTCAATAATTGTCGTGCAAAGTCCTTCAGGCCGGCTTTCAGGATTGATTGACATTCAGGATTTGGTAAACGAAGGATTCAATTACTGGCAGGACGAATTTACCGGAAATTGGGCAGGTATTGAAGTGGGTATAAATGGATTTGCAAGGCCTGATTACAGCATGTATGACGCTGACGATAAAGATTTTCTTTCCAACAATCTGTTGATGTCGAATGTGCTCAACCTGAATATCCTGCAGTATTCGAAGGGATTACAATCAACACGTAATACGGTTGGGCTGGTTACCGGTATTGGCTTAAGCCTGCAAAGTTACCGCCTCGACAACAAAACCACCATTGAAAAAGATGCATTCGGAAAAGTTCAGCCGAAAACGATGTTCTTCGATTCCAACCAAAAATCTAAATTTTCAATCGTTTACATTGAAGTTCCGCTGATGGCAGAATTTCAGGTTCCGGTGAAACATGTTGCCGATCGCCTGTATTTTTCTGCCGGAATAAATGTCGGGAGACGATTATCTTCGCATACAAAAGTGAAATACCGCAGCGACAACAAAAAGCAAAAACTTAAAACTCCCGGTGATTATTCCCTTCGCGATTTCACCTTCGGCGGAACAGTCAGGGTTGGTTACCGCTGGGTAAATCTGTTTGCCAACTACGATTTTACACCAATGTTCGAAGACCACCGCGGACCACGCCTTTATCCGTTTTCCGTTGGAGTAAGATTAATTTCATTTTAATATTATACACTATGAGACTTTTATTAATCAGCAATTCAACCATGCCCGGAGAGGCTTATCTTGATTATCCGAAACACGAAATCAAAAAATTCCTGGGTGATAAACCGCTTACCGCTTTGTTTATTCCTTATGCGGCAGTTACTTTTTCGTTCGACTTGTACGAGCAAAAGGTTGCCGAACGGTTTTCAGAATTAGGTTATCAGGTTAAAAGTATTCATCATTTCAGCGATCCGGTGCAGGCGGTTAAAGATGCCGAAGTGATTGTGGTTGGTGGCGGAAATACCTGGCAACTGGTGCGAATGATGCATGAAAATAAACTAATGGAGGTGATTCGTGAGAAAGTTGTGAACGGAGTTCCTTTCGTTGGCTGGAGCGCCGGCTCGAATGTGGCCTGCCCGACATTGCGAACTACCAACGACATGCCGATTATCGACCCCCTGGGTTTTGATACCATCGGCCTTGTTCCTTTTCAGATCAATCCGCACTATCTCGATGCCAATCCTGAAGGACACGGTGGCGAAACACGTCAGCAACGGATCGAAGAATTTTTGGAAGTGAATCCTGAATTATACGTGGTTGGTTTGCGCGAAGGAACCATGTTGCGGGTTGAAGATCAGAAAATGAGCCTGATAGGCAACCGTACTGCCCGTATTTTCAGAAAAGGAGCAGACTTTTTTGAATTGAGTTCTGACGAGGATTTTAGCTTTTTGCTGAGTTAGGAATTATTTCATCGGGCTAGCGAGGTACTTGCCTGAAATAAACCGGATGGGGTACCAGGCGGCCAGAAAGCCGATTCCGGAAACAAGCAGAAAAACGGCCAACAGATCGGTGATGCGGATTTCGACCGGATAGCTTGAAAAAATGAAGGCGCCTTCATTTCCCGGAATTTTCAGAATGCCGAATTCAATCTGAATCCAGCAAATCAGGATACCGAATATCAAGCCGAAAATGGCTCCGGCCAGTGAAATCATCCAGCCTTCGAACAGGAAAATGGTGCGGATGAGTTTCTGGTTGGCGCCCATGCTTTGCAGAATGGCGATGTCTGCTTTTTTGTCGATAATGAGCATTGAAAGCGATCCGAGAATGTTGAACGACGCGATTACCAGCACAAAACCGAGTATCAGGAAAATGGCCCATTTTTCGGTTTCCATGACGCGGTAAAAAAGTTCGTGTTGCTCGAACTGGGTCTTTACTACGAAATTTTTGCCCAGAACCGACTCGATTTGAGCCTTCGCATCTTTGTCGGAAACGCCTTCCTTCAACGCGATTTCAACGGCAGTAACCCGGTCATTCATCTGGAACAGCTCACTGGCAAATGCGAACGGAACCAGTATGTATTTCGAATCAATTTCCTGTTGGTTGGAAAATATTCCGGAGGCATAAATAGAGCTGTGAATAAAGGCAGTCTGAAGAGACGGTCGTCCGCGTGTGCCTTTTTTCAGGGTGTAAATGTGTATCGGATCAGAAAAATTCAATCCTACCGATAAAAAATAAGCAACCCCCTGCCCTACTACTGCAAACGGAATCTGATCGGCTTCCAAGATAAATTCCCCGACGGTAATAAAACTGCTGTCCAATCCTGAAGTCTGAGAATAGTCCACCGGAACACCTTTTACCGTAGCGAAATACTGTCGTTCGCCATATCTCAGCAACGCATCTTCTTCAATCACAGGTGTTACCGATGCAACTTCGGGCATTTGCCTGATGGCGTCAAAGTTGCCGTCATTCATATCAAACGATTTACCGATGGCAGCGCTGATTTTTATGTCAGGATCGAACGAAGAAAACAGTGATTTGATGGTGGTATCGAGCCCATTGAAAACCGAAAGAATTACAACCAGCGCAAAAGTGCCCACAGTAACGCCCGCAACCGAAACTCCGGAAATGATATTGATCACATTCACCGATTTTTTTGAAATCAGGTAGCGACGGGCGATATAGAAGGCTGTTTTCAATATTTACCAATTATCTATTTACAATTTACCATTTTACCTTTCCCGATGACAAATGACCCTTTCCCAATTTATTTCCAGGCTTTAACTATTAATCCAGTTCCGCTTTTGTGGTTTATTCCGAGATCCAAAAAATTCAGGATCAGGGCAAAAGGATAAACGATCAGGTAGTAAAACGGTAGAATTACGAAAAATAATTTGCTGACTCCCAACATCAAAATGGGATATTTCATTGACAGTTTCCACGATATTTTCCCCGGATTTCCATATGAATAGCGGGCTTTAACTTTCGAGAAACCGACCGATTTCAGTTTGATTTCGATGTCGCCAATATTGTAACCGTCGCGCACATGTTCATCAATAAAACCGTGAACGCCTTCTTCGTGGTCGTGATCGTGCGAGTCGGATCCGCCCTGATCGGATGGAGTTGAAATCAGCAGCATTCCGCCTTTTTTCATGGAAGCGTAAAAATTCTTGAAAACCAGTACATCTTCTTCAATGTGTTCCATCACATCTACCGAAAGCACCAAATCGTATTTGCCGTTCTCCTGAAATGTAGTCAGATCGGCCAGTTCAAACTTTACACGATCCGACAAACCAACCTTTTTCATAAACCGGTTGCAATCATCAATTTGTTCAGGTTTGATATCGACTGCTTTGATTTTCGCTTTTGGAAACCAGCGTGCCATGCGGTAGGTATATTGGCCAAAACCCGATCCGGCGTCTAAAATGGTTCTTACTTCCGGAGAAGTATGGGTACGTTTGCGCAATTCTTTGCGGATGTGCCAGGCACGGAGCAGCAACCAGTCGAGCAACTGATAGAACAACTTGCGTAAAACCGGATGCTGGTTAAATACATTTCCCAGCGAACGTTTAATCGGATCGTATTGCATGTGTATAATTATTCTTTGAGCAACCGGTCAATGTTGTCGATGTAATCGAGGCTATCGTCGAGAAAGAAATCAAGTTGAGGTACGATACGGAGTTGTTTGCCAACTTTCAGCCCAAGAAGTCCGCGTAATTTTGAATGCAGTTTCTTGATTTCAAGTAAAACTGCTTCACCTTTTTCAGATGGAAAAATGCTCAGGTAAACCCTTGCGATGGAAAGATCGGGAGTAATTCTCACCCTTGTAACACTAATCATTACATTGTGAAACAGGTTTTTACCTTCCTTCTGAAGTATGTCTGCCATGTCCTTCTGGATCAGGCGCGATATTTTATTTTGTCGTGTTGTTTCCATCGTATTTATTTTAAAAATTTCAGCGTTCAAAGGTAGTTAAGTATTTACCATTAACCAATTGACAATTTACAAATTCAAAACGATTCGAAATAGTATTGCTGCCATCCTGATCGTTTATTTTTTTTAAGTTTGCCACACATAAAACCCTTTTGCCTTGAATATATGGAAGGACTTTTCGATTACGGCCTGTGGGGACTTTTTTTAGCCAGCTTTCTGGCTGCTACGGTCGTACCTTTCAGTTCCGAAGCTTTGCTCACTTATCTGATTGCCAGCGGCACCGATGTAACTTCGGCAGTGCTGGTGGCATCAGCCGGAAACTGGCTGGGTGGAATGAGCAGTTTTGCCATCGGTTACCTGGGCAAATGGGAATGGATCGAAAAGTACCTCCGAATCAAGCGCGAAAC
>JAUYEQ010000606.1 GCA_030691295.1 Bacteroidota bacterium | reverse complement strand
TCGGCTTTACTTCCTCAAAACCTGAAATGGCTTTGTCGCAAGGCGCTTTCGAATGCGTAACCGTATCGCCCACTTTTACTTCGCGGGCAGTTTTAATTCCGCAAATAATGTATCCAACACTTCCGGCTTTCAACTCCGGACGTTCAAACATCCCGAGTTTCAGCGCGCCAACTTCGTCAACGACATATTCTTTTGATGCATTAACGAATTTAACCTGATCGCCTTTTTTGATCACCCCATTCTCCACTTTCAAATAGGCGATCACTCCACGGAACTGATTAAAAACAGAGTCAAAAATCAATGCCTGAAGCGGGGCATCTTCAGTTCCCTTTGGTTCAGGAATATCATTTACAATTCGTTCCAGAATTTCTTCAATACCAAGTCCGGTTTTTCCGCTGGCACGAATAATATCTGTGCGCCTACAGCCAATCAGACCAATAATCTGGTCTTCGACGATTTCGGGCATTGCATTGTCAAGGTCCATTTTATTCAGGATCGGGATAATTTCCAGATCGTGTTCGATGGCCAGGTATAAATTTGATATGGTTTGTGCCTGAATACCCTGTGTTGAGTCGATGATGAGTAAAGCGCCTTCGCAGGCAGCGATGGAGCGCGAAACTTCGTACGAAAAGTCAACGTGTCCGGGAGTATCAATCAGGTTCAGGATATATTCCTGACCGTTAAGGTTATACTGCATCTGAATTGCGTGGCTCTTGATGGTAATCCCACGTTCCTGTTCGAGGTCCATGCTATCCAGAACCTGTGCTTTCATGGCGCGTCCATCCACTGTTTTAGTGAATTCGAGCAGTCTGTCGGCCAGTGTACTTTTTCCGTGATCGATGTGCGCAATAATGCAGAAATTACGTATGTGCTTCATTCCTAAATTGTCTAAAAACCTTATTAATCAATTCTTCCAGTCGTATTTTGCGCAAAGATATTCAAATTTCGGGAATGGCAACCAGCAAAAAACAAGGAGGTGTGCGACAAAATTCCCTTTGACGAAGATTCACCGTTGGTTATCTAATTTCGGCAACCTGAAAGTATACCTCTTAAGGACACCAGAGAACACTAAATTTTTATACCACTAATTACTCAGATTAACACAGATTGAAAACTCGAATAATCCCCTTTGTTTTTAACCTTATTTATTCACTCGAAGGTAAAGTAATGTAATAATATGTTTCTATTTTCCGTTTCAGTTTGAATATGCCTACATTTACGGCTTCAAAAAAAAGTAAAATGAATAACCGATTGTTTACCTGGGATATCCTTTGCCGTCAGCTTGAGCTGACGGATAGAATATTGAGTGATGCTAATGGCTTTAGCCACAGCTTTTAGGGCTAAAGCCCTGTTCCCTCATCTTCATTTTATCCGTTGACTAAAGTCAACGGCAAAGGATATCGCCTCAACATTCAACTGTTTCGGTAAAAAACGGATATACGTAAAAAAAAGTAAACAGAATGAAGCGATTATTATACCTGGTATTTATCCTGATGGTTTTTGCAGCTTGCAAGGAGGTATTTGAGGCGCCACCTCAATCACTGCTTCAGGCTTCATTCTATCATTCAGAAACGAAAAAGCCGGTTAGCCCTGTAATTACGGTTCTGGGAGTCGGACTTGACAGCCTTTGGGTGAACGAAACAAGTATGACCGAAGTGCTGTTGCCCATGACGATCAAAGACACGACCCGATTTATTATTTGGCTCGATTCGAAATCGGACTCCCTCACTTTTGCACACGAAACAACCCGGAAATATGATTCGATGGAAACCGGGTTCTATTATGAGTATAAATTACAGTCGGTCAGATTTACACAAAACCGGATTGATTCCGTCGAAATTATTGATAGCCTGGTAACCACAAAATGGAATGAAAATATTAAGCTTTACATTCGTCCTCTTGCTCCTGGCGGCAATTAGTTACGGGCAGGAACCGGAGAAGAAATTAAAACCAAAACGGACTGATAATTACATCCACATGCGGGGAATCCGTGTCGGGTTTGATGTTTCGCGCCCGTTTATGGATTTGTGGACCAAAGGAAACCGCTACGGCACGGAATTCTCAGCCGACATGGAATTGATGCCCAATTGGTTTGGGGTATTCGAAACCGGATACGATGCCATGAGCATCAAAACCAGCCATGTTGATTACAAAAGCAACGGAAATTATTCACGCATCGGGTTTGACTACAATTTCCTTCAGGCTGAAAACAAAGACGACAAGGATATTTTCTATGTTGGTTTGAGGTACGCTTTTGCATTTTCAAGACAACAGGTTGATCAATACATGATCGATTCCTATTGGGGAACGGAAACCGGAAGCTTCGGAAATCAGAGCTATTTCGGGCATTGGGCTGAGATACTGATTGGGATTAAAGGCGAAGTATTCAACAATTTCTATATGGGCTGGTCCATTCGTGGTAAAGTAAAGCTCAATGTCAAAGACCTTGGGTTACCACCGGTTTACTTTATTCCCGGTTTTGGTAAGGCGGACAAAGGATTCAACCTTGATTTTACGTATTCGGTTTATTACAATATCCCATGGGATTTCCGCAAATGGAATGGGCCTGCAACGGATATTAACAGGTAGAGACAAGGCAATGCCTTGTCTCTACAGCATTAGAATAACAAAAATGACCGGTAATTCCGGTCATTTTTGTTATTCTATACTCATAAAGAGATGCGTTTATTTTTTATCTCCGCAGCAAGCTTTTTTAGTCGCAGCAGGACATTCTTTTGCTTTTGCACAATCTTCCTTTTTTTCTGTTTTCTGCTCTGTTTTTGCTTTTTTGTCTTTAGGTGCAGCTGTTACTGTTGAGGCAGTTAAACCCATGGTGAAAACCACTGCTAAAATCAATGCTAATTTTTTCATGTTTTAATTGTTTAAATGGTTAATGATAAATTCAGGTGCAATTTATGTACTTTCAATTGAACTTCAACGACCATTAACAATTATTTAGAATTAACTCGCCTGATAATAAACCACGAAGTGGTTAAATGTATAAAACAAAAATGACCAGCAAAGCCGGTCAAATTTGATTAACTTAAAATTACAAAGCGAATTATTTCTTTTCAGCTGGTTTTTCAGCTTTTTTATCGCCACTGCATTCTTTTTTCTCGCTACTGCATTCTTTTTTGCAGCCTTCTTTCTTTTTTGCATCATCATTAACAGTTGAAGCAGTTACTGCTGAAGTAGCCAATCCCATTGTGAAAGCTACTGCTAATACCATTGCTAATCTTTTCATGTTGTCTAATTTTAATTGTTAATATTAAATTCTTCGGCAAGCTATGAAGATTTAATTTAACTGCAAAGCACGTTAACAATTATTTAGAATAATTCTAAATAAGGAATTTTAGCAATACATATCGTGTTTGCCTTTTTTTACCTTTTCGAGCAGATTTACAGCACGTTCGCGGGCAATACCTTCCATCGAATCAATTATGTCGTCAATGAGATCTTCGCCTATCAAACGTGTTTCGTACGAAGCGTAATCCATCAGGTATTCCATAAAAGTGGAAACAGCATTTGGTCCGCAGTGATTTTTAATGTCGCCAGGTTTGGCGCGATCCATAAAATCCTGGCCAGTTCTGCCCAAGCGGTAACAACCGGTGCAGAAAGATGGAATGTAACCCATTTCGGCCACATCGCGGATCACTTCATCGAGTTCGCGGTGGTCACCCAAACAAAATTGGCTGCCGTCATCTTCATGCAGTGAATCGGTGTATCCACCCGGATTGGTGCGGCTTCCGGCGGAAATCTGGGAAACGCCAAGCGCAAATGTTTCGCGCCGCATCTGTGCTGTTTCGCGGGTTGACATGATGATGCCGGTATATGGAACTGCCAGCCGAAGAATGGCGACAATCTTGCGGAAATCCAAATCGGCCACTGCAAAAGGCGGATGAGATGCGATGTCAGATCCGGTTGCCGGTTCGAGCCGCGGAACACTGATGGTATGAGGGCCAACCCCAAATACACGTTCGAGTTCACGGATGTGTTGCATCAGGGCAAGCAATTCGAAACGGAAATTGTATAAACCGAAAAGGACACCAATTCCAACATCGTCAATTCCGGCTTCCATTGCCCGATGCAAAGCAGTCACGCGGTAATCGTAATCTTTCTTTTTACCACCGGTGTGCACATTGTGGTAAGTTTCGTGGTGATATGTTTCCTGAAAAAGCTGGTAAGTTCCGATTTTGGCATCCTTCAGTAATTTGAATTCTGCAACCTCAAGCGGGGCAACATTTACATTTACACGACGGATTTCACCATTCCCTACTTTGGCCTCATAGACGGAAGCGACCGAGTCAATTACATATTGAAAACCCTGTTTGGGATACGATTCGCCTGCAACCAGCAGAATCCGCTTGTGCCCTTGTTTTACGAGTATTTCTGCCTCATGCCTTATTTCATTCTGTGTAAGTGAACGACGGACGATTTCTTTGTTTTTTGCCCTGAAAGCGCAATAACTGCATTCGTTGGCGCAAAGATTGGAAATGTAAAGCGGTGCAAAAATAACCAGCCTTTTCCCGTAAATTTTTTCCTTGATGTGATTTGCTTCTTCGAAAAGTTCGAATAGTTGCATCGGATCGCTGATGTTTGAAAGAACGGCCACTTCTTCCATATCCAGTCCTTTCATTTCTTTGGCTTTTTCGAGCACATAACGGACTTTTACAGGGTCCGGTTTTTTATTTTGTTCCAAAATCCGGGCAATTTCGGCTTCGTCTATAAATGATTTCATCTGTTTGATTTCTAATTTGCAGATCAAAGGTACGATTGAAACATCAAAAATGAATGATAATAATGTGTCTTTTATTCAGATAGACAAGGTAATTTTGAGACTGCACCGAAATTTCATTTATCTACCACCCCGAGCCCCTGAGGTGGTAATTCTTTGGTTGTTTTCGCGCCCAGTTTTCTGATATTTTCAGCACGTTTTACAAGATTTCCGCTACCCACATACAACTTGTTCACTGCTTGAT
Source organism: Bacteroidota bacterium (assembly GCA_030691295.1). Lineage (GTDB taxonomy): Bacteria > Bacteroidota > Bacteroidia > Bacteroidales > Prolixibacteraceae > Aquipluma. The sequence goes on along the minus strand of JAUYEQ010000606.1, from coordinate 7,562 downwards.
CGTAGGTTTTCCGGGTACTGTCAAGGCTTTTGCCAATCGACTCCATGTCTGAAATAAACAGCACAAACTTATCGTACAAAGCGCCTCCCTGTCGCGCAATTTCGATGGCGTTCCGGGTTTGGTTTTCCTGCTGCCAGATGGACGAAATGGTACGAAGCGTTGCCAGTAAAGTAGATGGACTGACAATGACCACTTTATTATCCCATGCGTAGGTAAACAGTTCCTGATCTTCCTGAACTGCAATGCTGAACGATGATTCGATGGGTATAAACAGCAATACAAAATCAGGACTGTTGAAATTCGGTGAATGCTGGTAATGCTTTTCACTCAGTATTTTAATGTGACTTCTCACGCTCTGCAAATGTTCTTTCACAAAAGCGGGGCGGTCCGTCTCATTTTCGGCATTTACCAGCCGTTCGTAAGCCACCAGCGAAACCTTCGAATCAACCACAATGTGTTTTTGGTCGGGCAAATGAATCACCACATCGGGCTGAAAACGCTGCCCATTTTCTGAAAGGACACTTTCCTGTTTAATGTACTCACGACCTTCGGTAAGCCCCGACCGTTCCAGAATACGCTCCAAAATCATTTCACCCCAGTTGCCTTGTTTTTTCACATCGCCTTTCAAGGCCCGTGTCAGGTTGTTGGCTTCGTCGCTGATTTTCAGGTTTAGATCGTGTAATTTCTTAAGTTCCGCTTTCAGGTCGGTCTGATCTTTCAGTCCTTTCTCATAAGTGTCTTCCACCTTTTTCTCGAAAAGCTGTATTTTTTCTTTCAGCGGAAGCAGCATTTCATTCATGCCTTTCTGATTTGACTTCGAAAAATCTTCGGTGTTTTGTTTCAGGATTTTAGAAGCAATATTTTCAAATTCGGTGGTGAATTTTTGCTGAAGGTTTTCCATTTCCTTTTTCTGCGATTCAAGTTTTTCCTGAAGGTTGCTGAAATCGGCCTCTGCCCGCGCCAACTGCTGACCTTGAATTCCATTTTCAGTCCTAAACAACTGAATTTGCTGATTCAGTTCCTCCTTTTCTTTCAGCAATGATTGATTGCGGTCTTCAAACAAGGATTTTTCCTTTTCAAGTTCAAATTTCTGCTGAATGAAGTTTTGTTCTGAAATTAACTTTTCACGTTCAAAATCAGCTCGTTGTTTCTGAAGTTTTGATTTCAGGAACAGGAATGAAACGATCATTCCAACGAAAAAACCAACTGCACCAAATAGAATTTCCATGATTTTAATTTTGACTAAAAATACAATAAAAAGATTGCCACAAAGGCGCAAAATCACGAAGCAACACAAAGCAATGAATTGCAATAATCTAAACCTTGTGAAATCTTTGTGTTTTCGTGCCTTGGTGGCAGAAAAAATGAAATTGAATACTGAAAAATTATTGGCTACTTTGTTTCACCTAATCAGAAATAATCATGGATGTTAAAATAGAAGAAAGCTGGAAAAACCAGCTTCAGAAAGAATTTGAAAAACCTTATTTCGTACAACTAACCAGTTTTGTAAAATCTGAGTACGCTACTCAAACTGTTTATCCGCCTGCAAAATTGATATTCAATGCATTTGAACAATGTCCTTTCGATCAGGTGAAAGTGGTGATTTTGGGACAGGATCCGTATCACGGACCGGGACAGGCGCATGGACTGTGCTTTTCGGTGAACGATGGTGTTGATTTTCCTCCCAGCCTGCGAAATATTTTCAAGGAAATCAATGCTGATACCGGGGCTCCCATTCCCAAAAGCGGAAACCTGGAAAGATGGGCGAAACAGGGAGTTTTATTGCTCAATGCAACTTTAACTGTTCGGGCACACACTGCAGGTTCACACCAGAAAAAGGGTTGGGAGCAATTTACCGACTCGGTTATTCATCTGGTAGCCGACAAACTCGAAAATGTAGTTTTTATCCTTTGGGGAAATTATGCCATCAGCAAAGGCGAGTTTATTGATGCCAACAAACATTTGGTTCTGAAATCGGTACATCCGTCACCATTGTCGGTCAGTCGTGGTTTCTTTGGGAATCACCAGTTTTCAACCACCAACAAGTATTTGACGGAACACGGGAAATCACCGGTTCAGTGGTAAAAGGAAAGCTTATTCAGCCAAATCTCCAGGATTAATTTTTAGCTGCAAGCCACGCTGACCGGCGCTGAGAAATCACTTCTCTTCCAGCCCAATAATGGCTGAAGTTTCGAACGATTCGCCAGCTGCCAGCTGTACCGGATAATCGAAGGCATTGGTAGCTTCAACGCAAATAAAAGTTTCCCAGGCATCATCAGGTAAATCGCCGATTTTGGCGCAGGTTTCTTCTCCCGGGTTCCAGACAGTGGTAACTTTGCTGCCTGATTTATCAACTTTTATCCGGCGGTTGAAAGCGGTGTCTTCAATGACGACCGGACTTTCTGTACCTAAATAATGGCGGGTCAGAGGCTCCTGAATGTGTAGAAAAAATTCCTTTTGAACATCCTTTTCACCGGTTAGCTGATTGAAATAACTTACGCCTTCCAGACCTTCAATGGAAAGGTTTTCGATGGCCGAAAGACTGAAATATGAATGCAGTGCACAGGTATATTCAAACGGAACTTCCGAAGTATTGGTCACTTTCAGTGCTACATTCAGCACAGTGCCGACAACAATTTTCATTTCGGCACAAAAATCATGTTCCCAATAAGCCTTTGTTTCTTCCGACGAGCAAAGCTGAAGCCTGACCATTGTTTCTCCTGATGGCAGAGTTGCAGTTTCGAGCACATCCCAATACATGAGCCGTGCAAAGCCGTGCTGTGGTTTCTCCGGATCGGTTTTGTGCGGTCCGAACCAAGGAAAACAAACCGGAATTCCCCCGCGAATGGGTGTGCCCTCTTCAAAATTGCTGTCGGGGCTCATCCACAATATTTCCATCGAGTTGCGCGGTTTGAAACTCGTCAGATGTGCGCCGTACAGGCAAATGTCGGCATCGGCAAATTTGTTCGAAACCGTAATGAAAACCAAATCTTCTTCCAATTCAGCAAATCCAAGTTCGCCTTCAATGCTGAACTTTTCGTCCAGTTCGTCAATATCAATCATGATAGTGTTATTTAGTTGTAATAATTTATATCTGTTCCCAGCCGTCGCGGTAATTGTGCCTGATCCATTCTTCTGCAGAAGCAAGTGCCGGGATTGTGTCGTATTTCGTGTCAAATTTTGGGTCGCCGTTCACAACCTCAAATTTATTGGATGTGATAACCCTTATTTTTTCAGCGTATCCGATATTGGTAAATTGCATGTTTTTCCCGTCCCACAGCAACCGTTTTTTCAAATCCTGAAGTCGGACAGCCAACACTCCCATTACCACCATTTCGTTGAGCGGCCCTGAATAGCTGAAGTTTGAACTGGCCTCTACCCTATTCTCCTTGTTTTCTTTGGCAGCGCGTATCCAATCCTGCTCGTGCCCGTTGGTTTCGGCATTTTGTATGCGGCGGATGATTTTGCCAGGTTCGTTAAAATGTGCCATTTCTGAACTTGGCAGCAATGTTGGATTGGCTGCAGAACTTCCGCACATTATTTTTCCTTTGGTACCGTAAAAAATTACACCACCGCTTTCGTTCCCCATTGGTTCGCCATCAGCCAATTCTGTTGGACGTTCAGGCAACATTCCTCCATCGTACCAGGTTATTTTCACTTCAGGCATACCCACTTTCGGCAAATTATCGCGTCGTGGAAACCAATATGTAACTTTTTCGGCTGTGGGAGCTGATTCTGTATTTATCTGTGTGGAGCTGCCTTCAACTGCTGTTGGATATTGCAGCATCAGCGCTTTAAAAACCGGGTCGAGAATATGGCAGGCCATGTCGCCAAGCGAACCAGTTCCGAAATCCCACCAGCCGCGCCAGTTCCAGGGTGTGTAAACTTCATGATAAGGACGGAACTTTGCCGGACCGATAAACAAATCCCAGTTCAGCGTATTTGGAACCCGCATTTTGTCGGTTGGCCGTTCCAGTCCCTGAGGCCAGATTGGCCGGTTGGTCCAGGCATCCACCGAAGTAATTTCGCCGATGGTTCCTGCCCAAATCCATTCACATATTCTCCGGATTCCTTCTCCTGAATTTCCCTGGTTTCCCATTTGAGTGGCAACACCATATCGCAGCGCAGTTTCTGTCATTATCCTTGATTCGAATACCGAATGTGTCAGCGGTTTTTGAAGATAAACATGTTTCCCGGCTTTCATTGCCATTAATGCAGGCAAGGCGTGTGAATGGTCGGGCGTGGCAATCATAACAGCATCAATGTCTTTTTGCTTTTCGAACATTTCACGGTAATCCTGGTATTTTGATGCGAGCGGCCATTTCCGGAAAGCATTTCGTCCGGCATATTTCGAATCGATGTCGCACAAAGCAACAATATTTTCGGTATCCATATTGGTCAGGTTGTTGAAACCCATCCCGCCAACGCCAATTCCGGCGATATTGAGTTTGTCACTCGGGGCTTTGTACCCAAGTCCGGCTATTACATTTGATGGAAGTATGGTGACAGCAGTTGCTGCCAGTAATGTATTGCTCAGAAAATTTCTGCGGCTGATATTTGAACGATTGTTTCCCATGTTATTCTTGTTTTCGAAAAATAAGCATTTCTATTTTTGGTGAAAATAGGCATTCCATTCTATATACAAAAAATGTTTCTTACGATTCTGATACAATTTAAGAGAAAAGACAATCGTAATTCATTGGTATTACTTATTCTAAAAGAATATTATAATAAGAAAGTAAAATATTGGAAGGCTCAGATATTCCGCCAAACTTTTATTTGTGAGAAAAATTTAAAAAAAACGTACATAATAAGAAAAATAGGTTACATTTATCAATTCAATTATTAATCCAAAAAACATGAAAAAACTTATCCTTATTATTGTTCTTTTTGCAACTATTCTGTCTGTAAATCAGGCAAATGCATCGTCCTATTCTGTAAATGAACAAGCCGTTGATCAGCTTTTCGAGAATGCAATCGAAACAAGTATGATTTCAATGAATGCGAATGAACTTAGCTCTGTCGCTTCCAATGTATCTTCGACCGTTATGGCTGCTGAGAAAGATGCCATAGTTGCCATCGCACTCGATTTCTTTCTTGGAGGTTTGGGTATTCATCGTTTCTATTTGGGAACTGAGACACTTACCGGCTTGGCCTATATTTTCACCTGTGGCGGTATTTTCGGTATTGTCCCGCTGGTTGACTTAATTGTGCTAATAATCGACAACAAAGATATCAGCGCATACATCAACAATCCTAAATTTTTCATGTGGAATTAGTCAAATAAAAAAATGTAAACAAGGTGCCTGTTTATTAAACAAAAACAGGCACCTTTTTTTTAGTATTTTATGAATGCACCATTTCAGACAATCTATCTTTTATTGATTTTTCTAATTCCCTGCATTTCGTTGAATGCACAGCCGGGAAGTTATATTTCATTGAAACAGCATACGGAGGTTCTCGAAAATAGCAAGAAGATTTCCAACGATGTCGATATATTTTTTGACAACAACAAGAAAATTATCACCAAACATTACTATTCATCTACAGAGTTTGTAATGGTTACAAATGCTCTGGGCGAAATAAAAACTTATTATCCCACCAGCAACGAAGTTGCATATAAACAAATCACTGAATTGTCTTCAAAAAGGAATCTCATCTACTATTTTGCCAATAACCTCACCGACCATCTTGGACTTGCAGACGAGGGATTTAATCTTAGTTCAAATACCTATGAAAATCAGTTTTATGTTACCTTATGGAAGGCGCCCTCAATTTTGAAAGGCATCGAAACGGTAAAAATGGTTTTTGAGAACGGACTTCCTATCTATTCAGAATATCTGGCTAACAAAAAAAAAATAGTAAAGAAGATCTATTATACCAATTATAAAGATTTTACCCAGTTCAGACTTCCGCTAAAAATTATTGAGATTAGTTATATGCCTTCGGGCGACTCAATCATTAACCGAACCCTTTTCTCTGATGTCAAGGTTTCTCCGTCTGCTGATGGCAAGTATTTTAATTTTAAAATTCCTGACAATGCAAAGCCTGTTGATAGCAATAAAAGCCAGTAGTTTTGGAATAATCCTCTTTTTCTTTTCGCTAGAGGGTTTTGCGCAATCCATTGATTTGTCGTCTGACTTGTTGCTCATTGATTCGGTGTCGAAGCAACATGTCCACCACCACGAAAAACGGATCTACATCTATAAAAATCAACGAAAAACATTAAAAAACTCCAACCCCGTAAGCTTGATTTATGGAGGATCGCTATATGTATATCAAAATTTTGTTTCGCAGCATCTTTCTGCCGATTGCCTTTACGATCCAAGTTGTTCCGATTTTAGCAAGCAGGTTGTTAAGGAATATGGACTGTTTAAAGGAGGTTTACTAACGTTTGACAGGTTAAACCGCTGTAACAGAATTGCCGCAACCGACCTCGATTTGGGAACGATGAATTTGAAAACGCACAGGTTTGGTGACCCGATAAAAAGATATAAATGAAGTATTTCTGTCTTCTATTCCTCCTTTTAATGGCTCGTATGGGATTTGCCCAGAGTAAAAGCGAACTTCCTTTTATTGAACATCTGATCAATAAAGGACATTACAATGAGGTGATTCATTTGATTGACAAAGACTCATTTAGTCAGGAACAGGAGCCGCAGGATTCTCTTAACTATTTCAAAGGTTGGGCACACTATTCGCTTAAAAATCTGGAGCAATCTACCACATTGTTTATAAAAGTGGGAAAAGAGTCTCCATTCTATTTGAAATCCCGTTTTTTTGCAGGGTATAACCAAATCTTTCTTGAAAATTATACTGAAGCTACTAAAATTATCAGTCAGTTAGATATTAAGGACGAACCCAATTTGTCGTTGTTGAATTTTGAGTTGTCTGGAATTAACATGTTGCAGGGAAACTGGTCGAAGGCAAAAGAACAACTGCTTGAGGTAAACCCAAATATTGCGACATTGCATCAGCAAGCATCAGCCTTAGAACAAATTTGCAGGGAACAGGAAAACCATCGATCAAAATCGCCTGTGCTGGCGGGACTGATGTCGGGTATAATCCCCGGCTCGGGAAAGATTTATGCAGGTAAAACCGGCGAGGGAATTGCCTCGATGATTGCGACCACCGGGTTTGGACTGATGGCCTGGGAAAACCATCGAAAGCTAGGGATCGCCAACGTGAAAACGATTTTCTTCGGCGGCCTTTTTGCTGCCAGTTATTTTTCGGGTATTTACGGATCGGTTATTTCAGTGAGAATTATTGAAAACGAATATAAAGATGCCAAACACAATCAAATTCTTTTTCAGCTTCATATTCCTTTGCGGAATTTTTTTGAATAGTGCCGCCACTGGCTCGAAGGGAGATCGGTTGTATGCTTCCGGTCAATACTTCGATGCCTCTATTGAATATGAACGTATGATTTTTAACGCTGAAAATCAAACTGATTTATATTACTATAAATACAAAAAAGCACTGTGCTATAAGAAGTTGAGAGATTTCGACCGTGCTTTGGACGAACTTCAGCCGATGTATTTCACGAATGCGAACGATTCACT
>JAUYEQ010000602.1 GCA_030691295.1 Bacteroidota bacterium | reverse complement strand
TCCTGAAAACCAAAGGCATACAGTTTATTGATTCTATCCGGGTTTTTCCTGCTTCATCACTGGGCGATAAAACATGGGGATTGGTTACCCTTTCCGCAGCAAACATGCGCTCTGAGCCCGATCATGCTACCGAATTGGTTTCGCAGGCTTTAATGGGCACTCCGCTGAAAATTCTGGATCAATACAACGGCTGGTACCTGGTACAAAGTCCTGATTATTATATCGGATGGATGGAAGGTAACGGATTGGCGCATTTTACGCTGGCGGAGATGGATCGCTGGAAGTCGTCGAATCGTTACATCTATAATCGCATAACCGGCAACGCTTTCGATTTGCCCAAACGCAAAAGCAGTATGGTGACCGATTTGGTTTTGGGCGATTTATTTGAAGTGGTGGCCGAATCAAAAGGTTTTCTGAAAATCAGGCTGCCGGATGGACGCTCCGGATTTGTCAGGAAAAGTGATTGTTTATCATGGAACGAATGGACTACCGGAAGCCCGGATGTTCAGTCCCTTATTACTGTTGCGCGGCAAATGTTGGGTGTTCCATATTTGTGGGGCGGAACCTCCTGCAAAGCGGTTGATTGTTCAGGATTGACAAAGACAGCCTATTATTCGCAGGGAATTATTCTGGCACGCGACGCATCGCAGCAGGCCCGATATGGCGAACATCCCGATTTTAATGAGATACCCAACCTGCAACCCGGCGATTTGCTCTTTTTTGGCCGCAGCGCTCAACGAATTACCCATGTTGGTATTCACATGGGCGATGGCCGGTATATTCATGCTTCAGGAATGGTTCGTATCAACAGTATTGATCCAAAAGCACCGGATTTTAATCTGTCGCTTCAGAAAAATCTGGTTGCTGCCAGCCGAATACTGAACTCCCTGAATACCGAAGGAATTGTGCTGGTAAAAGATCATCCATGGTATCATTAAAATAATACCCTATAGAAGTAAGGGTTACCTCAATTTCAAATGTCTTTATTGCGTATTCGCCGGGAATATTGATCTATACCAAATACACTTCGTAAACCACCTCAACCATTTAATTAAAAAAAGGTCGCCTGATGAAAATCGGGGCGGCCTTTTTTGATTCGGTTCTATAACGGATTGTATTTCGGTGCTCCGCACCTTTTGTGTGCATTGCATAATATACACTACAAATATCAACGGTGCTCTGCACCTGAAAATGCTTGCTTCATTTTACCCACGCAAAAAGTTACAGAGCTTTATGTTAGTCAGCTTGCGGTAAAGTTTCAGTTTCTCCTTGATTTTTGGATATTGATTATTCAATATTGAGTATCAGATAAAAAAAAACTAATGAGTTAGTTGTATAACTAAAATATTAGTTATATGTTTGTAACGGATATTCAATCAACTGTGAAACGGTTAGTTGGCATTGATCAGCCAGTTTGCCAGTTCAAGTAGAACGTAGTTGAACTTTTTTTTTGTCTTTTATAACTAAAATATTAGTTGACGAACTAATAGCTTAGTTTTTGGCAAGATGTTTGAGGAAAAATTTTTAATTATAACCGTTTTATCATGAAGGAACTGACCAAAGCAGAAGAACAGATTATGCAGGAATTGTGGACGCTCGAAAAAGCTTTTGTAAAAGAAATTGTTGAAAAGCTTCCGGAGCCAAAACCTGCATACAACACGGTTTCTACCATTATCCGGATTCTGGAAAAGAAAGGATTTGTTGACCATTACGCGTATGGAAAAACACATCAGTACTTTCCGATCGTCAGCAAGCCGGATTACACGAAATCGTATTTTAAAAATTTTCTGAGTGGTTATTTCAGTAATTCATTTCAGGAAATGGTTTCGTTTTTTGCCAAAGAAGACAAAATGAGCCTCTCAGAACTTGAAGATTTAATCAAGGAAGTAGGAAAAGATTTGGAACCCGAAAATCC
>JAUYEQ010000596.1 GCA_030691295.1 Bacteroidota bacterium | reverse complement strand
ATCACCGTCCAGTAAACGTCCATCTCAAAAAACACCAGTTTCGGATCAGTTCCTTCAAGCAGCAGGTCATAAATGATATCGCCAAACGGTATGAACGCGGCAAATGGGCCTGATGGCGGAGTTTCGCCGGGTTTTGCAATCCGTTTAAACTCCATGTTGTGGTTGTGGTAGCCCCAATTAATCCCTGCCGCTTTTGAGATTTCGCCAGCATTGTTGAACACTTCGCACACCAGTTTTGCATCCTCGTGGTTTTCAATAGAAGGCATCATTGGCTGAACCAGTGATTTAACGCCCAGTTTCACATGATCCTCAACAGCTTGCTTCCAGAAATCGGAAATTTTACCCACATTTTCTTTGGTGAATTTTCGCTCCGGAGGATTTACATGCGAACTTGTAATTTTTAATCCGCCATCGTCAACAATTTTGCGGTATTCGCCCACTTCGTATTGTCCCATTTTGCGGTTGCCGTAACCGGCCAGTTCAATTGTACTGTAGCCAATTTCGGCAATTCTTTTCATTCCTGAAGGAACATTGTTGGTCAGTTCTTTTCCAAGGGAATAGATTTGTAATCCTATTACTTTCTTTCCGGCAACTGTTGGAGTACTTTTGGTTGAAGCTAAAACCGGAGCTAGGTTTCCGGTCATGAAACTGCCTACTGTCAGTAAGGATAATTTTTTCATGAAATCACGTTTTGAATTCATCATGTTTTGGGTTTATAAGTTAATGTGTTTAATTGACACAATGATAGTTTTTTCTAACGTGAAACAAAAATATTTCGTTTACTTTTGTTGCAAAACATAGAAGCAGGTGGACCAGATTTCAAATTTTAATGACAGACAGTATCTAAACCACATTTCGGTGGATTGTGTGGTCTTTGGCTTTCATGATAACCAGTTGAAGGTGTTGCTACTGAGAATGAAATTCACGAAAGAGTGGGCGCTGCCGGGCGGATTTGTGAAAGAAGATGAATCGTTCGAAACAGCAGCGACCCGGGTCTTGAAGGAGCGTACCGGCCTGGACAGTATATTCCTGAAACAATTCAAGGTTTTCAGCGATCCGCAACGATCAAAAACAAACCCTGCGGTTCAGGACTTAATCGACTCCGGAGCAAAACCTGACCAGGAATGGTTTGACCAGCGATTTATCTCTGTTGGCTATTATGCTTTGGTTGACTTCTCAAAAGCCGATCCTCAGCCCGATAATTTTTCAGACTTATGTGCCTGGAAATCCCTCAACGAAATAAATACATTGATTCTCGATCACCTTCAAATTCTGAACAAAGCGCTTGAAAACCTGCGGATGCAACTGAATTATCAACCCATTGGCTATAACTTGCTGCCAGAAAAATTCACCATGCCCGAACTTCAGAAACTGTACGAAACCATCCTGGGCAAAGAACTGGACCGGCGTAACTTTCAGCGCAAAATGTTATCGTACAATATTCTCAACAGGTTGGAAGAGCGTAAAACCGGCGGAGCGCACAAAGCCCCGTTCCTGTATGAATTCAATCTGGAAAACTACCAGAAAGCTTTGCAGAATGGGTTGTACGGGGGATGGTAAAGATTTCAAGACAGGAGTGTTTGCAGCCAGATAAACTATTTTTCTGGCATTTGCCATTTTACTTCAAATCCGGTAGAGTTTATTTCATTGATAAAAGGGTCTCCTTTTTTGTAATAATCTGAATTGAAATGATGAACTTCAATCAAAGGAAATCGAATATTTATTTTAGATGTCAATTTGTTGTTTAGTATAAAATTATTCGTGAATTGACTGGATATTAATGCAATATCAATGTCCGAATATTCTCTTTGTTCGTTTTTTGCAATTGAACCAAATAAAATTGCTTTTTCAATGCTTATCCCAAATTTGAGGCAATCTAAAATAAAATCAGTTGCCTGCTTTATTGCAATTTCTCTTGTAAGCATAGTATCATCTTTTTTGTTTCAGTTAAATATTCTTTGCAAATTTCTTTTGTTATCGTTTTTTCAAGGCTCTCGGCATAATCCGGATACCGACCTTTTATTTGAAAGGCGTTCATTTCGTTTATGAATTGTAATTGCTCTTCCGAAAAATATTCATTTGTATGTGTAATCAATCGGAGCAAATTATGAACAAAAGGGGGCGCATTGCCTTCATTTTTCTTTATCCATAGTGCTTTGGTCAACTTCTCGAGTGCTAAATGTGCCTAAAATAATGATTGAGCAAAATGATTTGCCTGATATAAAACATTTGCACAATCGAAATCTTCATCAACCTGCTTTACCCAATAGATTATGTGTTCATCTTTTGTCATACGAATGCAAATTTAAAAAAAGTAGCAGAAGAAATGATGTCCCTGTGGAAATTTACGCAATTGAAAATTCGCGCACAGATGCTTGCCATTAAAAAAAGATGTAGCCTCGGGTTTTACAACTTTACCAAAGGGTATTCCATAGTTGCGAATGCATGAAATAACTTTACCAACGAGTGCTACAACTTTACCAAGGCTTCAACTAGTTTTCGCGGAGGTTGTTTTATAAAACAGGAATTCACCATGCCCGAACTTCAGAAACTGTACGAGACCATTCTGGGCAAAAAACTGGACCGGTGATACTTACAGCGAAAAATGTTATCGTACAACATTCTCAACAGGTTGGACGAGCGTAAAACCGATGGAGCGCACAAAGCATCGTTCCTGTTTGAGTTTAACCTTGAAAATTACCAGAAAGAAAAATGCAGAGCTTTCGTGTACCTAAATACACATTGCTAATGTGTATTTAATGCATATATTTGCATTGCTAATATCAATAACATGAATACAGAAATACTTCAGCAAGTTATCGCCGACCAAAAACTGATGGTTGCCAGAAAAAGCCGTGGCATTCCGCGAAATACGAATATCGAACGGCACCTGAAATCCGATATGATCAGCGTGATTTCAGGAGTAAGGCGCTCTGGAAAGTCAACGCTAACGCTACAACTGGCTGATAATTACCCCTCCTTTCATTTCATAACTTTTGATGATGAGCGATTGATAAACTTCACAGTGAATGATTTCAACGCGATGTTGATCGAAATGAAAAGAAATGCCGATGCCCGTACTATTGTTATGGATGAGATACAAGAGGTTCCGGGATGGGAGCGGTTCGTCCGACGACTTCACGATGAAGGTTATAAGGTGATTATCACAGGCAGCAATGCCAAACTGCTCAGTTCCGAACTGGCAACACATCTCACAGGCAGGTATCTCAAAACGGAGCTTTTCCCTTTTTCATTTGTCGAGTATCTCAATTTTATGAAGATAGATCAGGCGATAAAAACCAGTGATAATATTGCCCTGATATTAACCGCCTTCGATGAGTTTATACTGCATGGCGGGTTTCCTGAATACCTTAAATCAAATGATCAGGAAGTCTTGAAAAGAGTATATGACGATATTGTTTACCGTGATCTGATTGTTCGTTTCGGTATCAGGAATGTGAATGGATTTAAGAACCTTGCACAGTATATTTTTACCAATTTCACAAGTGAAACAGGATACCTTCCACTTGCAAAACTACTGGGCTTTAATAGTGCAACAAGTATTAAAGAATACCTGAATATACTTAGTGAGGGTTATCTGATTTTTGAGGTGACAAAATATGATTTTTCGCTAAAAAGACAATATACTTCGAACCGTAAGATCTACGTCATCGACAACGGGTTACGGAGTGTTGTTGCATTCCGTACTTCTGCGGATATGGGTCGCTTGCTTGAAAACACCGTATTTCTTGAACTTAAAAGAAGAGGGAATGATGTTTGGTTCTATAAATCAAAAGGCAACCAGGAAGCTGATTTTCTTATCAATCCGACACAGCCTGAATTAATACAAGTTTGTTATGATCTCCAAAACCCAAAGACACGTCAGCGGGAAATATCTTCATTAACAGTCTGTATGCAAGAGCTGAACCTGGAACACGGAATCATACTTACAAAGAATGATGAGGAAGTAATAAATTCAGGCAATATGGTAATTGATGTTATCCCGGTATGGAAATGGCTTTTATTACCAAATTGATGAAGAAACTATTTCGAAATCCCCCCTTGCCGTTGCAGACAAAGGGGTCACAATTATCAATTGTGTCATGGCTGTTCCAATTTTACCAAAGCTTGGAATATAAATCGGATTGAATTATCCAACTCTACCAACGTGTAAACTGAAAATCAGAATAGGTTATCCGACTTTACCAAGGCATGAAACACAAATCGGAATGAGTTTTTCAACTTCACCAACGCTTCAACTAATTTTCGCGGAGGTCGTTTTATAAATCGGGGAGCCTCAACTACATTACGACTTGTACCTGGTAAATTTCAGGGAGCTTACCTGTTTGTATTGGGTGGCTGGTTGCGCCAAACACCGATTTGATGTAGATTTTCTAGGCGGTGGCCAATTAAAAACCCCCTTGCCGGTGCGGGCAAAGGGGCAAACTAATTTCCGATTAACTATTGTTTTTTGGATTAAAAATCCCGGGCTGAAAAAGTGAGGATTGCAAATCGGCACCAGCGACAGCAAATTTTTGGGCATATCCGAAGGAGCAGTGTGACATCTGCCAGATGGCTGAAGAACCCGCGTTTGGGGAGAGTTTCAGAATTTCCAATACCGGCTCAACAATAAATTGAATTGTAAACTCAAAACCATGAACTCCTCGTTTCCGTTTCACTCAAAGAAAAAGTTCTCGAGAATGTTTTATCTTGCATATTCGATAAAACACATGTATATTTGTCGAATATAAACGACAAAATAGATGGATAAGGAAACTGCAAAACTTTTAATCACTGAATATCAACAGAAAGCAGTTGAGATTTCATTTCAGGAACGTTCCTGTAAAATTGAAAACAATCTTAATTATGTGTTTGTTGGTTTGCGGCGTGTTGGCAAATCATACCTAATGTTCCGGCAAATACGTCATCTTTTGGATGCAGGGCATTCGAAAGAGGAGATTCTCTATTTTAACTTTGAAGATGACCGTATTGCTTCGCTGGATACCGACGATTTAGACCGGATAAAAATTTGCTACGAAGAGATGTTCAACTGTAAACCGATTTTTTTTCTCGATGAAGTACAAATTGTTGATCGTTGGGAAAAATTTGCCCGCCGGCTTGCCGACCAGGGTTATCGGGTCTATATAACCGGAAGCAATGCAAAAATGCTTAGCAGTGATATCGCTACTACTTTGGGTGGAAGATACATCATTCAAAATGTTTATCCATATTCATTGCCAGAATATCTGACTTCGTTGGGTATTGATCTGGCTGACAAAAATTTTGCTTATCGCTATCGTAGTGAAATAATAAAAGCTTTTGAAAACTATTTCCGTTATGGTGGCTTGCCGGAAGTGACTGAAATTATTGATAAACGCGCATGGCTTAGCAGTCTTTATCAAAGAATATTTTTTGGTGATTTGATTACCCGATACCAGGTACGTAACGATTTTGCGCTCCGTGTACTCATCCGGAAATTGGCCGAAAGCGTAAAACAACCTACGTCATTTAACCGATTGGCAAATGTTGTAACTTCTTCAGGAAAAAAAGTCAGCACTGACACGGTAATTGATTATTTGGGCTATTTAAAAGAGTCGTGGTTGATATTTCATGTAGAAAATATTTGTGCAAAACTGGCCGAAAAGGAGGCAAACAAAAAATACTATTTTATCGACAACGGCATTCTTAATCTTTTTCTGGTCGATCCTTTAACTTCATTATTGGAAAATCAGGTGGCTATCCAACTGCGGCGTTTGTATGGCGACGAAGTTTATTTCTATCAGCATGGCATTGAGGTAGATTTCTACATTCCCGATGTACAATTAGCAGTGCAGGTATGTTATAGTTTACTGGATATAGAGACCCGCAAACGCGAGATAAATGCCCTTTTAAAAATGTCCAAACGAATCGATGTTCGTAAAATGATAGTTATCACCAAAGATGATGAAGAAACTATTTTGGAACAGGAAATCCAAATTGAAGTGATTCCGGCGTGGAAATGGTTGTGTAGTTAGGAGCTGCCCTTTTCTTGAAGGAATGATGAAAGCATTTTTAATTTCTCCGATGCATAATATTTCAAACGTCGCACCTTAATGAATAAAACCCCCTTGCCAGGGCGGGCAAAGGGGCAAACTAAACTCCGATCT
Source organism: Bacteroidota bacterium (assembly GCA_030691295.1). Taxonomy (GTDB): domain Bacteria; phylum Bacteroidota; class Bacteroidia; order Bacteroidales; family Prolixibacteraceae; genus Aquipluma. Next base: position 10,222 of record JAUYEQ010000596.1, on the reverse strand, counting down.
ACTATTTATTTTTAGAGCAAAATATGATGCACCAACTATGTCATTGACCAGCATAAATAATGGAAATAAGGCCCAACACAAAGAGAATAAACATTGCCACTAACCATCCTTTCACCCCTGCTGTTCCTTTAAATTCTTTCCATATAAACACACCCCACAAAGCAGCCACCAAAGTTGCACCCTGACCCAATCCGTACGAAATGGCAAACCCAGCCTTGCCGGCAGCAATTATACTTAAAGTCATACCGACACACCAGATTATTCCACCCAGAATTCCTGTAAAATGTTCCTTCAAGCTACCATTAAAATATTGAGAATATGTTACAGGAGCGCCTTCAAAAGGTCTTCTCATTAGAATAGTATTGAAAATAAAATTACTGATCAGGATTCCGATTGAAAAAATAAATACCGCTGAGTAAGGGGTTAAAAATCCGGCATCGGGTTGTTCAAAATTACTGACCATGGAACTTGCTACAAACCGGTAAAACAAGGCCATCAGAACGCCTCCGACTATCGACAAAACAATTCCTTTGGTCGGAACTTTATGTGATTGGGATGCCTTTTTCCGGTAAGCTACCGCATCAATCACAATGGCGATGGTAATCAGAGCAACTCCGGCAAACAGCCACGATGCGTTTCCTTGCGGACTGGCCATGTAATTAACAATCACACCTAGCACCAAGGCAATGCCGATCCCTATAGGAAAAGCAACCGACATTCCAGCTATAGAAATAGCGGCAGCAACCAGAATGTTGGCCGCATTAAAAATGATTCCACCAAGTAAGGCATTTCCGATGTTACTCATTTCGGCCTGCAGAAGGTCTTCAACAAAACCGCGGCCAAGGGCGCCTGTACTTCCCAAGGTAAAGGAAAAAATGAGCGACATCAGGAGGATTCCTATCACGTAATCCCAATAAAATAGTTCGAAGCGCCACGATTTCTGAGCAAGTTTCTGTGTATTAGCCCATGAGCCCCAACACAACATAGTAATCACACAAAGGACTACTGCGAATAAATAAGTACTGACGATATACATGGTTTTTGAATTTAGGATTGACTTGTTTCATTTGGGTTCCATTGCGCCGGATACCAGGCTTATCATCTAATCAAGATTACTTCTGAAAAGAAAACTTAAAGTTCTCGCTAATTTTATCCGCAGTTCTAAATACAACGGCTTCAGTGATGTACACATTGGTTCCAGTTGATTCAGGCCGCTTTTCACCTTTTACAACTAACCTGACAGTATGTTTTCCCTCCGGAAGATTGGTAATGTGATACAAATTCGTGTTCTCGACTTGCTGGTTTGCATAATTAAAATAGCAGTCGATGTTACGTTTAAACTCACCATCCACAAAAACATCTGCTTTTCCTCCATCTTTAAACCAGTTTCCAACGATTGAAACTCCGGTTCCCTCGAAGGTAAAACTGATTTCATCACCAACAGTTCCGCTGACTCGGGCCTGATTTTTAATTTCTTTTTTAGCCCATGGATGGAAATATGTGAAGCTGGCCCAATTGCCTTTCAATTCCCATCCTTCTTTTGCAAACACGCTTACTTTCTTATCAAAAACCAACTTGGGAAAAGCAACTTCAAGAGCAAATGGTTGAGGTTGTTGAACTTTAATTTTCAACTCATTCCTTGTAGTTTCACCACCATTTTCAACTGCAAGTTTCTGAGCATATTCCAAGGTTTTGTCAACAGCTTTGTTGAATGAATAAGTAGTATTTATAAATACAGAATCGCCAATTGATTTTACTGCCTCCTGATATTCAACCGGGAATCCGCTCAAACCTTTAATTACACCTAAAAGAGCCATCGCATTCGAAGGATTACAATCAGAATCCTGTCCGCAACGGGTTGATATCTCCATGGTTTTTACAGGATCACCATCGCCATACAGCAAGCCCATCACAATATAGGCACCGTTAAGTTTCGCGTCAATATTAAAAGTAGTACCCGCCTCACAAATGTGATCCTGTGCCCATTTTGCATCCAGTTCGGCCCAGGCGGCCCGCCAATCATTCGGATAATACTTGTGAAGGATAATCACATCTTTTACGATTTTTGAATAATCGCTTTCAGCAGGTATCGAAAGCAACGCTTTATCTATGATTTTGCCGATATCATCATCGAAATAGGCTTCAGAATAAAGAGCAGCAACGAAAACACCACCATAGACACCATCACCGTAATTCATTATGTGACCAATCTTATCGGCTATTTTACTAGCAGTTTGTGGCATTCCGGGGCACATGAACCCAATATAATCAGCTTCAATCTGAAAATCAATATCATCAGCATGAAGGTTATAGTCGGGGTGACCTGACAGAGGAGGAAAAATACTGTCGAAATAATTTTTGCGCCCCTGAACATTGGCATGCCATAACTCGTAACCCGCTTTGGCAAATAACTCCTGAAATTTTTTTGCAGGAGCATCGATACCATATTGATCCATGGTCATCATGAAAGTCAGCTGAACATAGATATCATCCTGCCAGATAGAACCTTTAACATCTGCTGGAACCCATTTTATGGAATCTTCAAAGGTCTTTCCCTGAGCTTTAAATTCTGTTGGAGCGCCGTAAGTCACCCCAATCATTTTACCTGCCCAGCCCCCGGCTATTTTATCTTTCAGTACTTCAGTAGAAATGGTTCGTGTATCAGATTTTTCGGTTTTGCACGAAGTAATGGCTAACACACAAAATAGCATTATAAAAATGGACAATTTCGTTCTCATGGTATTGGATTTAGTTGTAAATATTTCAATTTATAATTTCATTTCGGAATGGAACCGATGATTGTGCTCCTATACGAGTAACCGAAATGGATGCCGCTTTATTGGCAAAGGCAATGGATTCCTGTATCGTTTTTCCTTCGGATAAAGCCACCACCAAAGCTCCGTTAAAAGTATCTCCGGCGGCAGTGGTATCAATAGCCTCCACTTTAATCGTTGCGATTGTTTCAGACTTTCCGTTTGCCAACAGAAAAGCACCGGCAGCCCCCATTGTTATGATTACTGTTTCAACACCTTTGTCGTGAAGAACAGTTGCTGCTTTCAAAGCCGATTGTGCATCTGTGACTATTACTCCGGTGAGCAACTCTGCTTCTGTTTCGTTTGGAGTAATGATATACAGATTTTTTAGTAGTTCATTGGAAAGTTCGGCCGCCGGGGCAGGATTCAAAACCACTTTTTTCCTTTTTTCAACAGCTATTCGGGCGATATGTTCTACCGTCAGAATAGGTGTTTCAAGCTGCATGAGTATATATTCCGATTCATTGAGTTCATCTATTGCTTTATCAAAATCTGCCGGGCTAAGCGTTCCGTTTGATCCCGGAGCCACAACGATTGAGTTTTCGCCTTTCTGATCGACAGTAATCAGGGCTACACCACTCGGATTTTCAGGATCAACGACCACAAAGTCCACATTGATGCCCTCATCTTCCAGTTGCTGTACAGCCTGTTTACCGAAAATATCATCACCAACTTTACCAATAAAAGTGACCCTCCCCCCCAATCGTGCCGCAGCCACAGCCTGATTAGCGCCTTTACCACCGGAATTCATTAAAAATTTTCCACCCATAATAGTTTCGCCAGGTGCAGGAAAATTCTTTGTTTTGATCACCATATCGGTATTCGAGCTGCCAATTACGATTATTTTTTTCATTATTATTTTCTTTTACGATTTAAACGATAATATTTTCATGCCCGTCTTTCCTGAAAAATTTCTAATTCGCAGCCATATTCAGTGGCATCCATACTTTTATAGCTCCACCTGTTTGACTTGCGTCTGCAAAGGGAACCAATATCAAATGTTGTTTCGTTCCATTCTTCTTTTCATCAATTATACTTAACGAATAAGCCTGATTCCCAATCCATTGTTTCGGTAACAAATCAGCATTACTTTTAACATCAGGATTTCCAACAAGCAGTTTTTCAGATAATTCCAGTTGATGATTTTTCAGGAACTCTAAATTTAAAGAATCATCAAATGCTAAAACCTGTGGCCCTCGTTGAAATGCAATCTGACCCGGATAACTTTTCCCACCATTCAGAATTTGAACCGGCATTTGAAAAGACACCTTTATTTTTTCGCCTGATTTCCAAACACGTTCTATAATTAAATATTGATTTGTTATGCCCCTGTATTCTTTATCGCCAACTTTTGCAATAAAAGAACTGCACCAGGATGGCACTCTTAATGATATTGGGAAAGAAGCTGTTTGAGAAGTGCTTACCGTTACAATAGCATCCCCATTTGCAGGAAAACTGCTTTCAATTTGTAGCGATAAGTTTATATTCTTATTACCGGAAATTGTGATATTTTCTTTGTAGGAAGCAGGCTCATACAACATTAAGGTCGGAATGTTATTTAGATTTCCGAATGTAAAGTATGGAATCAATGCTATTCCACGTGGAATACTCGATGTGCAACAAAAGATTCCACAAGTATATGTTTTTTTGCCCATCATTGGCGTAAAATAACTTACACATCCGGTTTGTGGATTTTTAGCTCCCAGCAAATGATTGTAAATTGTCTTTTCAATTTGCTCCATATATTTTAATTCGCCTGTGACAGCTAATAAATTCTGATTTAACTGAATCCAGGTGGTCGTCACGCACCCTTCACCAATTTGATCTTTATCTGCTGCAGGCAATATTTCATCATCTTGAAAATGTTCAGATGAACTGGTGGTTCCGGTAATATAAAGTCTATTTGTTACGATATCCTTCCATGCAATTAAAATCGGATTTAAAAATTTGTCATTACCTGTAACACGGTATAATTTGATTAATCCAACTAAATTCGATAGCATTTCATAGGCTTTCCTGTTCGCCACCTTATTGACCTTACCAGTTGATAATAATGAGCTGATAATTTGAGGACCATTAGGTTGCTCCCACGCCTCAAGGATATAATAGCAAAAATCAAGGTATTTTTTATCGCCAGTGTATCGGTACAATTCTACCATTGGATCCAGGATACTGGTTGCTGCCATTCCAACATGTTCTCCGGCTAAAATCAGATCACGCTGTCCTGGTTTATTCCCAAATGTTATACACAACAAATCGCCCATTCTCTTGCATGCTTCCAAGGCTGGCTGGTAGCCGGTTGTCGTATAATACGCAAGCAATCCGTACAAATTATATTTATGCGACCATACATCCCAGCTTGTCCAATAAATATCTGGTGTGTAGGTTCCCAAATAACCATCTTCCAATTGCGAGTTAATAAGTTCATACATCATGCGATCCATTTGCCGTTTAAGTCTTGTATCGTGAGTGTTTTTCCAAACATTGCAGGCTGTTTCCAGATATTTGCCAACATGCTCGCCTGCCCATGCATGTATTCCGGGCTTTTGTAGATAAGAACCCATCAACCCGTTCTCATCGACTTTCAAAAGACGCTCTTCCAGATTTTGCGTAAAGCGTTTCCCAAGATACCCTTGTAATACTTGATTCTGAAATGGAATGGAAGTAAAGGCATCCTTAATTTTGTTTGCTACAACTGGTTTTGGTTCATTGGCAACTTTAATTTCAATTTGTTTATTGGCCAGATAAACCTGTTTAATTTTCACAGTAGCTGTAGTATTATTTTCTGTAACCTGATAGCCTACTTTAAAAATATTTTCATTTACCGGCTGGTAATTCATGAAGGTTACTTCAGCTTCAGAACCCTGTTCAGGCTTCACTTGTACCGGCTTTGTTTCTGAGTGGACTTCCATATTATTTTTATCGTCGATCCAATATTTTACGGTGCCATTAAATGCGTAATTGCTATTGTTGGTAAATTTAATTTTTGCGGTAAATCCATTTTGATCGGTTTCAAAAATGCTAGGTTGAATTGAAATAAAATCTGACCACTGAATTGGCCAATAATTATATGGACCCTGGTACATACCAACCAATCCAATATCCAAACTAAAGACCCTAACTGCAATCACATTTTCCTTATCCCATTGAACTTCATTTGCTGAAATAATATAAACTCGTTCAGCATCCCTTTTACTTTCATAAGCAGGAGGCAAAGAACCTGTTTGTCCTATAAGTTTACCATTAAAAAAAGTTTGATCAACATCATCAATCCTGCCAAGTTTAAGTTTTATTCCTTTACCTCTTTCGGCTGCACTTTTCATGTTTGAAGGAATAACTATTTTAATTCTATACCATGCATAAACATTGCCTTTCATGCCAGTTGCAGACCAACTTATTCCTAATTGTTTATTGCCCCAACCAGTATCATTAAATGATTGCCCAGCCCAATCCATATTATCACCTAATATAAACTTCCACACCTTGGGCAATTCAACGAATTGCGCCTGTGTGGTCTTAAAAATGATTAACGAAAAAAATACGAATAGGTAATACCTTATTAATTTTTGAGAAAAAATATATTTCATGAAAGTGATTTAATTATTTTCTTATTTGAAGAAGTCTTAAAAATCTTTTTGTGGCTGTAACACCACAAAAAGATTTTGTTGAATGGAGTTTAAAATCATTCCCAATTTTTGTTTTGTTTTAATACTCCTGCAGAAATGTCTATTTGGGTCTGAGGAATTGGATAGAAATTATTTTTGGGTTTCTTAAATCCGTTAGGAGCTAATACCGTTGCAGCCTGCCCAGTACGCACTAAATCAAAAAAGTGATCATTCTCAAATGCCAATTCAAACCGACGCTCATCCCAAATTTTTTGTAAGGTAATATTGGCCGTAGTTAACGGTGTTGCTTTAACACGTGCCCGAACTAAATTAATTGAATTTACTGCCTCTTGTAAATTTCCCAGATTAAATTCGGCTTCAGCATCAATAAGTAATACATCGGCATATCTGAATAATCTCAGATTTTGCTCAATCAACCGTTGCCAACCACCAAAACCTTTGTCATCACGCCTTGATTGATACGCTTTAAAATTAAACCGGCACCTTGCATTTCCTGTCGCATTTGGGTTAGCAGCAACCGAACCAGTACCTGCCTGAAATACCCCTTTGGGATCAACGATATCACCATCTGGCAATTTCAAACCCTGAAAAGCAACAGATTGCCTGAACCGGATAGTGTCATCTGTTCGGGCGGCCCAATCTGTAATTAGTTTATCACTTGGCGCGTTAAAGCCCCATCCATTCAATGTTGTAGCCCACTGGTACTGGCATGCAGAACTATGATTGGTTCCATAATAACTAATATTGACGCTCCCGTTTTGCATCTCAAATATTGATTCATCACAATTTTCGTATGGAAGCCTGAACAAGTAGAAAAAACTACTGTCGCCCCTATCAGTAAACAGGCGATAAAAGTTACTACTAATTACAGCATCGGTAGTTGCTTTTACATCGGCCCAGGTCCTTCCGTTAATAGCTTTTCCATCATCTGTGAAATTAGCTCCGCTTGCTTCGTACATTTTTACCTTAGCTAAAAGAGCCAGCCCTGCTTTAGACGTAACCCGACCTTTATTGTTGATGTCCCAAACCGCCGTTCTACCGTTAGCAATAGTATATTCCAAATCGCTTTCAATAAATTTATAAACATCTGCTAAAGATGATTTAGGTAAATTATAGTTCCCGTCTTCGGGAATACCATCATAAATAACTACTTCACCAAATGTTTTAGCCAAATCGAAATACAACCATGCCCTGATAAATTTAGCTTCTGCTATTAATGATTTTTTAGTTGCTTCATCCATATCAATATTGGGGATATTGGTAATAGCCTGGTTACAAAAATTAATTACATTGTATCTCCCCCGCCAATTATTTCCAATATTTATATGGGTAGAAGTGCTTGTGAAATTTGAAAATTGATATACGACAACCTGGTCACTGGCTGCACCGCCTTTAACCGTATTCCCGGAGGCCATTTCGGAAACCCCAAAAGTAGAAGGATCAAAAAAGTCCCAACCAGTTAAGCCGCCATAACAAGCATTTACTGCTTTTCGTGCATCGTCCGCATTTTGAAAAAATTGAACTGGCGGTTTTTGGTTGTATGGTGCAAAGTCAAGATTTTCACTACAAGACAATGCAATGATTCCCAACAAGGGAATAGCTATTATTTTAATTATATTCTTTTTCATTTTGAGCAATTTTTAAAAGTTTAGATTCAAACCAAAACTATACATAGAAGACAAGGGATAGGTCGAGTAATTAACACCACCAAATATAGGCCCTCCAGTAACTTCCGGTGATGTCCCAGAATATTTCGTGAACGTGTGTATGTTTTCACCTGTTACATTTAATCTCAGTTTTTTGATGCCCATCTTAGAAAGAATGCTGGCATTAAAGGTATAACCAAGTTGAATGTTCTTTAACCTGAGATAGCTGCCACTCTCTACGAAAAATGAACTGTTTTGAGTGGTATTAGCCAACACCGCTGACGGAAATGTATTGGAAGTTCCCTCTCCATGCCACCTGTTATCAAAAAAACGTTTAGTATAGTTTTCTCCTCCGAACCTCTCGATATCTACGGCATTTACTATTTTATTTCCGGCAACGCCTTGTATGGCAATGCCTAAATCGAACCCTTTGTATCCAAAAGAAGCATCAAATCCATAATAGAATGGAGGATTAGGATTGCCTAAGAATGTTCGGTCCCTATCGTCAATTATATTATCCTTGTTAAGGTCTTCAAATATTAAGTCACCTGGGAGGGCTCCTGATACATGTGGTGTACTGTTTATCTGGCTCAGATTTTGAAAAACCCCTATTGACTGAAGACCAAATATTTCCCCAACAGGATGGCCAATTGTACTATAAGTATAAGTAGCGCTATAACCAGAGGCTTTTCCGTATATCCCTGCTGCACTGGCAGCGCTAAGCGCAGTTACTTTATTCTGGTTGTAGGAAAAATTACCATTTATACTATAACTAAAATCTCTTTTATGATCAGCCCAGCCTAATGTAATTTCTAAGCCGGAATTATTGATAGTAGCATTGTTTCCCCAAACTCCACTTGTATTTAGCCCTGAACTGGGGAGGGCACTGATTGGGAAAATAGCGTCCCTGGTATCACGACTATAATAATCTGCAGTTACAGAAAGACGGTTTTGAATTAATCTCACGTCAACGCCTGCATTAAATTCGCTTACAGTTTCCCATTTTAAATTTGGATTAGCCAATTGTCTGATGGTAGCAATGGGAGAAACATCAGCAGTGGTAGCGTTGTTTTGATTCGGTCCAAAGATAACTGCCCCATAATTATCCGTGTAGAGAGTCGGTACATAAATGTTTGATGGAATTATTCCATTTCCAATTAACCCCCAACTGGCACGAACTTTCAAAAAATCAATTTTTGTCTTTTTCATAAATTCCTCAGAAGAGACAACCCATGCACCTCCAACTGAAGGGAACAATGCGCTACGGTTGCTTTTAGGGAATTTTGTTGAAATATCATTCCTCAAAGTGGCGTTAAATAAATATTTGCCTTTATAGTCATAGTTTATACGGCCAAAATAAGAGTTGGCAACTGTTTTATCACCTCCATCAGAACTGGCAGTTGTGTATTTGTCAGTTCTTCCTGGATAGCTCAAAAACAGATAACTGGAACTAATTTCGGGCAAATCCTGAAGTCCGCTGGCAGTTGCATTAAGGTTGTTGGTTTGTTGCTCCTGATATGACATACCACCCAATAGTTTCAAATGATGATCTTCCGAAATTGTCATGGAATAGGTTACCGTATTATCCCAGTTGGTATTTAAATTTTGCCCCCGGGTTTTGGTAAGAATATTTTGTTGCTGTGATTGATAAACAGAAACTTTATAAAGAGGAGAATACTTAATATAATTTACTTCTCCGGGATTTAAAGAAATACTACTTTTTAAGGTTAAGTTTTTTAAAAGATCGAGTTCTGCATATCCGTTTAAAATAGCATTGAGCGCTGTTTGAAAAGAATTTTTGTCGTAGTAATGTGCTGCAGCTAAATTTATGACATTTTTAATAGAGGTGGGATCAGTCCAGTTTCCATTTGCATCCTTTGGTTGGAAAATAGGTAAAACCCTTTGTACTGAAGCCATGGAATTAGCTTGCGGGTTAGATTTAGCAGTAGATAATATTGTTGAAAATCCAACCCTGAGTTTGTCATTGATCGAAACATCATATTTTGCCCTGAATCCGATTCTGGAATAATTATCATCTTTTACCAAACCGTCATCCTTCAAATGACTAAATCCAATACTGTATTTTGCGGAGCTTGTACCTCCCAAAATAGTCAGGTCCTGCGAAATGGTCACAATG
>JAUYEQ010000594.1 GCA_030691295.1 Bacteroidota bacterium | reverse complement strand
CATTGTGACCGATTCGGAAGGAACTCCTGATGTAATCCTTTTGGCGAGCGGTTCTGAAGTTGCCACATTGGTTGAAGGTCAGGTTTTGCTTGAAAAAGAAGGCATCAAATGCCGTATTGTTTCTGTTCCTTCGGAAGGTTTGTTCCGCAGCCAAAGCAAAGAATACCAGCAAAGTGTATTGCCTTCAGGAGTTAAAAAATTCGGTATGACTGCTGGTTTGCCAGTTAATCTGGAAGGATTGGTTGGCGCCGACGGTAAAGTATTTGGTCTGGAATCATTTGGGTACTCCGCTCCATATACCGTTCTGGATGAAAAACTCGGATTTACCGCCGAAAATGTTTACAACCAAGTGAAGGAAATTCTTTCGTAATTAATTTGCTATTAACTTTTCCAAAGCTTTAATACAATTTATAAAGCTTTGGAAAAGTTTTTTATACCCCGGAATCTTTGGTTTTGGGGTATATTTTTGTTTAGCCGACATCTAATCTTTCATCTTTCGTATATTTGAATTCTATTGTGATTGTCGGGAAGAACAAAAATTCATAATTTTGATCGTATGAACAGGAAAACCAAACATATTGCCAGACTAATCAGGAAAAAGATTGATGAGATTGATCCAGGGGCTCAGGTCATTCTTTTTGGGTCGAGAGCCAGAGGTGATGAAAGAATTGATTCTGACTGGGATTTGCTTATTTTAACGGAATATCCTGTTGATTTAGAAAAGGAACGATTGTTTAGGAATAATTTATATGATCTTGAATTGGAAACAGGTGAACCGTTTTCCCTTTTTGCATATTCAAAAATTGATTGGGATACTAAACAACGAATTTCCCCTTTTTATGCGAATGTGAGAAAGGAAGGAATAAGTTTATGAGTTCAGGTTTACGAAGTCAATTTTCTCTTCATTTTATCAAATCAGGAAAACTTGATCGAAAATATGGTGCTTTATTGTCAGAATTATACGACTGGCGGCAAAAGGCCGATTATGGAAATGTATTTGACTTTGAACCGGAATCGGTCAAACCTCGGTTTGATAATGTTCTGGATATGATACGAGAAATAGAAAAAGAAATTGCGAAAGATTTAAAGTGAAAAGGCAGCCCGATAGAGTTGCCTTTTTTATAACTATTAACTTTTCCAAAGTTTTCTAAATTTTAATTAAACTTTGGAAAAGTTTTTTTTACGAGTGTTTGAAGAATTTGTTGTAAACCTGCATGTTGCGATCAATGTGGGCCTGCATCTTTTCGTAGGCACGATCGGCATCCCGCTCACGAATTGCGTTCACAATTTCCTTGTGGTAACCAAGGGTAATTTCCTTTTCACCGTCGATGTTGGCATAAATAAAGTTGCGCATCCGGGGTAGTAAATTATGAACGGGCTCCATGGTAATGATCACGAACGGATTTTCGGTTGCCCGTGCCACTGCCAGATGGAAACGGTTGTCAATATCTGATTCGAGCTGCGTGTTGTCGGGATTGCATTTTGCAAATTCAACCAGATTGGCCTCCATGATTTTCAGATCCTCGTCAGTGCGGTTAATCGCAGCCATTTTGGCAATTTCAGGCTCAAAAGCCAACCGAAGCTCAATGATTTGACTGATAAGGTTTTCATCGAACTTCAAGTCGTAATACAAGTTCAGCGAACTGATGGCATCTTTCAATTCAATTTTGGTGACGACCATCCCGCTTCCTTTTTTGATTTCGATCAGTCCACGGGCACTTAGTCTTCGGAGCGCTTCGCGTAACGCAGTACGGCTCACTGCAAACATTTCGCACAACTCGCGTTCCGAAGGGAGTTTAGCTCCGATGGGCAGCTTCTTTTCACGGATTGCTCGCTCGATGTTTCGCTCAATTTTCTGACTTAACGTTTGTGTTGTACCTATTTTCTGAAAAATATCTTCCATCGCTTCCATGATTAACCAGGTTTAATATCAGCTTGTTTACACAAAGAAAATGATTTTTTACAATTTGTATGCTATCATACAGAAAAACCTTTTTCAAAGCAGTGTTGCCTTGAAAAAGGTTTTTTCAGAAAATTGATATGTCTCACTTGCAACGTGAAAATTTACTGCGACTGCAAACTGGGACTGAACACTCTTTATTGTCTTGCTACTTCCACAGATTTCCCTTCATAGGTAATTGAGGCATCTGCTTTTTTGCTGAGATCAAATGCAACAGGTTTTTGTTTTCCAACCCAAACAATGTTGAATGTCCGTGTTTTCAACATTCCCTCGAAAGATCCGTTTGCATCGCCGATGGTCAGTTTCCCGGATTCTTCATCGTATTTGAACAGAATGGTGCTGAAGTTTCCTTTTTCATAATTGTAGTTGACCCCTTCGTCTTCATACAATTTGAATTCAGCATCTTTTCCGGTGTAAACATACAGGGTAATTGCATCAGCCTGCTTTTCGCCGGTGTATTGAATTTCAGGACCAAAAGGTACTATTGACCCTTCTTTTACAAACAAAGGCATTCGCTCATAAGGTGCATCAACATTTATTTTTTGTCCGCCGGAAATGTATTTTCCTGAATACAAATCATACCAGCCATTGGCCGAAGGAAAGTAAACTTCGCGGGTTGTTGCCTTGTACTTGTAAACCGGGGCAACCATCAGCGAAGGCCCGAACATGTATTGGTCGCCAATACTGTTCACCTGCTCATCACCATTAAAATCCATGATCAGCGCGCGCATGATGGTATAATCTTCGAAATGCGTTTTTCCGGCCAGTGAATAAATATAAGGCATCAGGCGGTACCGAAGTTTGTTGGCGAAAACCATGCTTTTATAGGCAGGATGATTTTCAGGAGCAATGTTGTAAACTTCTCGGTACGGGAACTGCCCATGGCTGCGGAATAGTGGACAGAATGCGCCAAACTGGTACCAGCGGGAATTCAATTCACGCCATTCGTTCAAGTCTTCAGAACCTTCTTTGGCTTGTTCATAACGTTTTTCAACGCAGAAACCACCGATATCCATTGTCCAGTATGGGATTCCGGAAATGGCGAAGTTCAATCCTGCCGAAATCTGTGCTTTCATATCTTCCCAACGTGTACCGATGTCTCCACTCCAGGTAGCGGTTGAATAACGCTGCAACCCGGCAAATCCCGAACGTGTCAGAAGGAAAACCCGTTTATTGGGATCTTCGCCACGCTGCCCATTGTAAATCGCTTCGGCATTCATCAGCGCATAAGCATTAAAGTATTTGGTCGATGGCCCGAGAGCAGTTGGTGTCATCAGTTCTTTACGGTATTCGATACTGGCATTCGAGAGAATATCCGGTTCCGAAGCATCCATCCACCATGCATCAAATCCTTTGGTGTAAAGGTGTTCCTTCATTTGGTTCCAGAACAATTTACGGGCATCCGGATTGTAAGCATCGTAAAACGAACCGATGTAACCTTTACCAATCCAGTCGCGCACGCTGTCTTTTGTTGCACGTTGGTACATCCAGCCTTTGCTGTCGAATTCCTTGTAATGATCGGTGGTATGGTAAAATTTTGGCCATACTGAAATCATGATTTTAGCATTCAGCTCGTGCACTTTGTCCACCATTCCGGCTGGATCAGCAAAGAATTCAGGATTAAATTCGTGCGAACCCCATGATTCGGTGGGCCAGTAACTCCAGTCGAGCACAAT
>JAUYEQ010000586.1 GCA_030691295.1 Bacteroidota bacterium | reverse complement strand
GCTGTTGTCAATTAGTGCCTGTTGACGTTCGCGCGCTCCTCTTACCTGAAAATCAAAAACTTCGGCGCCTCCAAAAACATTGCGGTGCTGAAAATTAAAATTACCCGCCACCCCAAGATTACCTGAAGAGTTCGTCCCCTCTACGTCGACAGAAAAATTCTGACGCGGTAAAGGCGACAACTGCATACGGCAATCGAGCAGCGGAACAGAATCGCTGTCAAACATACTCGTCTCCAGAAAACCAATATTAATAACCTTGAATTGTTTTAACCGGTTCAATGCACGATAGGTCTTTTCAGTATTTTGCAAACTGTAATAAGTACTGTCTCGCATCCGGTTTATATTGGAAAACAAACCGGGCTTGTATTTTAACTTTCCTGAATAAGTAAAAATATAATCATTCACAACCAGCGTATCCACCTGCATTTCCGTCAGATTTCCGGTAAGGTCGGGTGTCTTGAAGGTTGGATTTATTAGAAAATTCCTGATTTTATATTTTTGATGTGGAATCACAACATTTGAGTCATTCCGCTGCGATGCATCATCAATATTTATCTTCAGATCGACCTGATGGTTGAATAAATTGCTATCGGCGGTAAAAGTTATAAATTCTTCAGTGAATTTGTAAAATCCGGCATTATGAAGGTTCCGCGCAATTCGTTGCCGTTCGGAGTTCAGGATATCCAGGTCGAAAATATCACCGGAGTGAAGCAGTTGATTAATGGAATCTTCCATTATAAGTCCGCGTAAATTTTCGTCTTTTAATGAATAAACGTAATTGCGGATCAGATATGGTCTCCCAACTTCAATCGTATAAATGAGGTTCAGTTTTTTTTCATTCGAACCATAAACAAGCGTATCTTTTATTGAAGCATCGTAATATCCTTTGTTCTTCAGGTAAATCTGAAATTGTTCCTTGCTTCGCTGCGATTGAATTTGTTCGTAAATAACAGGTTCTTCTCCAATCCTTTTCAGCCAGCCATCTTCCTTTTTTACCGACGACAAATTGTAAACCCATAAATGAAATTTCATCAAACCTAAAATCTTCAGATTTTCCTTCTGTCGGACGTAAGTTTTGATATCCTCCTTTTTGATATTCTTGTTATCAACTTTAACAGTAACTTTATTCAGAAGATATTTACCTTCGGGCACAAATTTGGTTGAATTGCATGAGCTAAGAAGTACTATTCCCAATAAAAGAATGAAACTTCCGGCATTAAAAAATCTGTTACGGACAAACAACATCATGAAATTCAGTTTTTACAAAAATAAACACAGCATTTGGTTCGCATATCATTTATACCTTTTTATTTTTACCAATTAGAACGAAAATTTTAAAACGATGTTGAGCAAGAACAAGATTAAATTGATTCAATCGCTGAACCGAAAGAAAAACAGGGACGAATCGGGCATTTTTTTGGTAGAAGGCAATAAAATGGTGGAAGAAGCTATTCGTTCGGGTTTTGAAATTGAACTCTTGGTTTGCACTTCCGAATTTGCAAATCAACATCCGGAGATCAGCATTCGTGCAAAAGAACTGATAGAAACCGACAACGAATCAATATCAAAAGCCAGTCTGCTTCAAAATCCCCAGGATGCACTGGCAATTGTTCGTCAGCCAGTAAATATTTATCCTGAAATAAATCTAAAAAAGGATCTTTGCCTGGCGCTTGATTTTATTCAGGATCCGGGAAATCTGGGAACTATTCTTCGCATCGCAGACTGGTATGGCATTAACCATGTCGTTTGTTCTGAAAATACCGTTGATGTTTTTAATACGAAAGTAGTGCAGGCAAGTATGGGCGCCATTTTCAGGATAAAAACTGAAATCACAGAGCTTTCCGTGTTCATAAAAAATGCCGCAGAAAACGGGATTGCCATTTATGGAACTTTTCTGGAAGGCAAAAATATTTATCAGCAAACATTGTCTTCCAATGGAATAATAGTACTTGGAAATGAAGGGAACGGAATTTCTGATCCGATTAGCCGGTTGGTAACTCAAAAATTGCTAATCCCATGCTTTTCGAACCATGAAAACCAGCCAGAATCGCTGAATGTTGCAATTGCGGCGGCTATTTGTTGCTCCGAGTTCAGGAGAAAATAAATTCCACGAAGAGCAAGCCTCCGATTTTCCTGCGCAGGGGATTTTTTTCTTTGCGCAGGAAATTCCAATCCGATGCGCACAAAAACTTAATCGGATGCGCATCGGCTTGGAAACGGATGCGCATCGGTTTGACTAAGCTTTCCCAAAGTTTATTTAAACTTGAAAAAACTTTGGGAAAGCTCTCAAAAATTGCGTTTGTAACTAGCGGCAAATGCTTCGGCACATCGTTCGCCGTCCATCGCCGACGACACAATTCCTCCCGAATAACCGGCTCCTTCGCCACAGGGATAAAGTCCCCGGATTTTAACATGTTCAAGTGTATCTTCCCTTCGCGGAATCCGGATTGGCGAAGAAGTCCGCGATTCAACTCCCACCACAATTGCTTCGTTGGTAAGGTATCCGTGCGCTTTTTTATCAATCTGCACAAATGCTTCCTGAAGACGTGTCCTGATTCGTTTGGGAAGTTTATCGTGCAATGGAACAGAAACCAATCCGGGGTGATAGGAGGTTTCGGGCACAACGAGTGAAAATTTACCACTCACACAATCGGCCATTCGCTGTGCCGGGGCAAACTGGGTGTTTCCGTTCAGCGCAAAGCACAACCGTTCAATGTTCCGCTGAAACTCAAGGCCTGCAAAAACACCAAAATGCCTGAATTCGGCCAAATCTTCAGGCCTGATTTCGACGACCATTCCGGAGTTGGCAAAATTCGTATTCCGCTTCGTGGGCGACATTCCGTTCACAACCATCTCGCCGGGTGCAGTGGCCGCGGGAACAATCATTCCTCCGGGACACATACAAAACGAATAAACACCGCGTTGCTCAACCTGCTCGACAAATGTATAACTGGCAGGCGGCAAATAAGGTCCGCGCAATGGCTGGTTGTATTGAATGGAATCAATGAGTGTTTGCGGATGTTCAACCCGAACTCCAACTGCAAAAGTTTTGGCTTCGATGGAAATGCCTTTGGAATAAAGTAATTCAACGATTTCACGTGCGGAATGACCCGTCGCCAGAATCACTGCCTCGGCTTCAACAATCGTGGTGTCCGAAAGCATTATTCCTGAACAGCGGTCATTTTCAACAATCAGATCCTCCACACGGCTATTGAAATGAATTTCGCCGCCAGCTTCCAGAATTTTATTCCTGATGCTGGTAATGATTCCCGGAAGCATGTTGGTCCCAATGTGCGGATGCGCATCTATCAGGATTTCGGGAAGCGCACCGTTTGCGTAGAAAACTTCCAGTATTTTCCTTAAATCTCCACGTTTTTTCGACCGTGTGTATAACTTTCCGTCGGAAAAAGTACCTGCCCCACCCTCTCCAAAACCATAATTTGAATCGGGATTGACCAAATGTTCGCGATGAATTTTGGCAATATCCCTTTTACGGTCGCTCACGTTTTTCCCACGCTCAAAAATAATCGGCTTAAAACCCAATTCGATCAGGCGCAAGGCAGCAAAAAGCCCGGCTGGGCCAGCGCCAATTATTATCACTGATGGTTTGTGGTCAACAAGATCATAAGTGAACCGGATTTTTTCTTCGGAAGGTAATTCGTCGATAAATACTTCAACACCCAAATTTACTCGAATAGCACGTTGACGGGCATCAACCGACTTTCGCCTGACGTTGATCAGAAGTATCCTTTCTTCAGGAATATTAAGTTTTTCGGCCAGAATTGGCTTGTAGAATTGTTCGTCCGACGCCTGTTTGGGCGTAAGTGACAAATTAATTTCTTGTTTCAAGGTTATTCAAAATGAAAACTAAATATGAACATATTTGATGTCAGCTTCGAAAGCGCGTTGGTATAAACCTTTGGCTGAGAAGATGTTAATTTTGGGCCTTCGTCCAATACATTTGACAATCCGAAGCTAAACTTTAATTCGGTTGACAAGCGAAAAAACTGAAGGTAAGAATCCCATCCAACACCAACTTCAACAGATGAGCTGAAAGGTTTTAGACGAACCAAATCTTCCTGTCCTGTTTTCGAAATATCGATGCGATAAGCTACCCCACCAATTAAATAAGGCCTTTGGTTGTTCATCCGCTTCGATTTATATTTAACCAGCAACGGAAAATCCAAAAAGGTTGATTTGATAGAGTAAAAATCGGTATCGCCTGAATTGTTATCCTCCACAGGAATATTGTACACCAGTTTACGCTCTCCAAACGACATCCCGGGTAAAAACCGAAGATCGAGGTATTCTGTCATCCTTAAATTGGTAACAATTCCAACGGTAAAACCAGGTGTAAGGGTTGAGATGTCAGCCCGTATTTGCCTGTTGCCATCTATATTCTCTCCCCAAATGGTTTCATCCAAAAAGTTCGGATTCTCATCCATGGTTTGATAATGATCAATATCGAAATCGAGCGCATTGAGCGCCAGTGTAAAGCCAAAATGAAGACGTTTGTCGTCAAAGGTGGTTAGATTTCTAACCATCTGCCTTTGCGCCAGCGTGTTCAGCCCAATCGTTAAAAAGAAAAGAATATAAAAGTAACGCTTCACAGTATAAGATTTTCAACTGTTCGTAAAACCACAATATTACTAAATTATTGTATGCACGAATTATTTTTGGGCAATGTAAATGGTTGCTATCCCAAATGTAAGCCGTTTCTGCTTTGACCGTGAAAATCCGCAATTCTTCAGTACTGATAAAAATTTCTGGTCATCGGGAAAAGCCATTACCGATTCAGGCAAATAGGAATAGGCCGAACTGTCTTTTGAAACCAGCTTTCCGACCAATGGCAGTATTGTGAAGAAATAAAAGAAATAAAATTGCTTAAACGGGAAATACTTTGGCTTCGAAAACTCAAGGATGACCACTACCCCATCAGGTTTTAAAACCCGGTTGAATTCAGTCAAACCCTTTTCCAGATTTTCGAAATTACGAACACCAAAAGCCACGGTAATCGCGTCGAACTGACGGTCAGAAAAAGGCATTGATTCGGAATCGCCCTTTTTGAATTCAATCAATTTGCTTAATCCCAGTTTTTCAGCTTTGACGCGTCCAACATTCAGCATTTGCTCCGAAATGTCGAAAGCCACTATTTTTGAGGGATTTAGTTTCGAAGCAGCAATGGCAAAATCGCCTGTTCCGGTTGCCACATCGAGTATCGATCCGGTTTTATTATAGCCGGAAAGAATACTGATCGCTTTTTTTCTCCAAAGTTTGTCGATTCCAAGCGACAGAAAATGGTTCAGGAAATCATAGCGTGGAGCGATATTGTCAAACATCTGCTCCACCTGCTGTTTCTTTTGCTGTTTCGAATCTTTGTAAGGGGTAACTTGCATGATTTGCTAGTTCGATGGCGTCATTTTATCAATGTAGCCAAAAGATTCATCATCAATTCTTATTTCGCCTTTGGTTACGTGTCCCAATGCGAAAAATGGCACTTTCAGACTCAACATCAAATCAACAAATTCATCAACCTTTTTGAGATCGACACCGACAACTATACGCCCCATCGCTTCTCCAAAAAGAAAGGCATCTTTACGGAT
>JAUYEQ010000582.1 GCA_030691295.1 Bacteroidota bacterium | reverse complement strand
GGCAGTTTTCAGGTAACTTGAATAATAATTCAGCGCCAGGGTTTTGTTGAAGTTGAATTCTTCGTAAGTGGTGGCTATCTCGAACAGAATTTCAACCCGCTCGTTGTTGCATTCGTATGCTTTCAGCAAAGCTTCTATCGATTTTTCGAATTCGCGATTGTTGCCGTAAACCTGCCCCAGATGATGATACATTTCGGTCATGTAAACCGGCTGTGCACAAGCAATTGCCGCGATCAGATATTCAACGCTCCGCTCATATTTTGCGCGGTTTTTATAAGCCAGTCCCAGGTAAAAATGCACAAACTGATCGTTCGGAACCATCGAGAAACATTTTTCCAGAATTTGAATCGCTTTTTGCTCATTCTTGCAGAAATATTGACATATCCCATAATTTTTCAGCACCTCAAAAGTCGAATCATTTTCAGCCAGGTATTTTTCATACGGAAATATTGCCTTTTCATAATCGTTCAGTTCAAACAAAGCATCAGCCTGTCGCAACAAAATAGTTGGGTTTTGTGGAAAAACAGCCAACGCTCTGGCACCAGTTACAACGACCTTTTCAACATCTTTTTTGCGTTTGTAAATGGCAATCAGGTTCAAATGGGAGCTGAAATCACCCGGATTCTCAACCAAAACCTGCTCATACAAACGAATTGCAAGGTCGGGTTTACCAGTTCTAAAAGCAGCAAAAGCAAACTGTTTATTAAAATATACATTCGTTGAATCGACATTGTGAATGGCATAGAAAGTTTGATATGCTTTCTGAAAATCGTCGATACTGATGTAAGCCCGTCCCAGCTTTGCTTTCAGGCTTAAATCTTTTGGCGAAAACTCAACCGCCCGGCGATAACAATCAACCATTTGGTAAATATTTCCCAGATTCGAATAATTCTCACCCAATTCGGCCAGGTACAAACTGTTTTGAGGATCGTAAAACAAAGCCTGCTCCAGTGATTTACATGCCAAAAGTGGTTTTGACTGTTCTTTGTAAACAAGGGCCTGCTTAAAGTACAATTCAGCTTCAGGTTTATCCTGAATTTGGGATGAAATACGGTTCAAAGCCTTGTCGTACTTCTTGTTCAGTATAAGCTCATCGATCGATTGTGCAAACAACTGAAAAGGTAAAATGAGCAGAACGAGGATGATTGTTTTCTGAATCATGGCTGATTGATTTTTGAGGTGCGATAGTTTTTAACTTCCGAATAGAATGCGACTAAAAATCGCATCACCCGTT
>JAUYEQ010000579.1 GCA_030691295.1 Bacteroidota bacterium | reverse complement strand
CTTTCGGGATCACAATCACACTGTCTTTGCGTGCCAGAACGATGTCGGCTTTGGCAAACATTCCGGGGCGAAGTTTCATTTCAGGATTGGCAACCTGAATTACTCCCTTGAAAGTGCGTGTTTCGGTACTGATGGCCGGCGATAATTCTTTTACACTTCCGGGCAGAGTATCGTTTGGCAAGGTATAATTCATGATGCGTACTGCCTGGTCAATCAGCACATCGCCAATAAATTTCTCCGGAAGGTTCACCTCAACAGTCATGATGCTGTAATCCATCAGGCTTACAACTGCTGTTCCTGTTGCAACTTGAGTTCCGTTGGTAATTGCAGGCAAATCGGTAATTACTCCTTTGAAAGGAGCACGAACCCTCATTTTTGCCAGTTGAAGGTTGGCACGTTCAAAAGCGTCTTTGGCATTGGTGTAGTTCACTTCCGAATTGCGGTAATCGAGCAAGGTAACGCCTCCCTTTTCATAGAGTGATTCCTGCTTTTTCATGTTCTGCTCCGTAATTTCGAGATTTAGTTTCTTGGCATCAAGCCCGATACCATTTACATATTCAGCATCTTCAAGCTGAACGATCACTTGTCCGTTTTCAACCACGTCGCCCAATGCAAACGGACGGCGTGTTCTCGGATTGACCAGTAACCTGTATTCTCCGGTCATTTCGGTGTTAACAACCGCTTTTTTTGTGGCATTCAGCGTACCGGTGGTATTGATTACTTTTTCGATCGAGCCTGGTTTGATGTCGGAAACTGAAACCGGAACAGCCAGCTCGGTGGCTGTATTTGTAGGTTGCGTGTTACAGGCTATGGTTGCGCCGATAAGTGCAAACAAAGCAATAAATTGGTGAAAGCGTTTCATATTTTGAATGTATTAGTGGCTAATTAATTTACGATTTGGTCATTTACGATTGACAATTTCAGTGCTGAACGGCTCAATAGTAAATAGTTAAATGGTCAATAGTCAATGGTTTATTTGTTCTTTTTGATAAGGTTTTCAGGAACAATTGCTTCGTTTTTTTCGAAATCGTAAAGCGATTGGATTTTCAGATTCAGTAATTCAATTTTATAATCGATCAAAGCCTGTGCATACGCCATTTTTTTCTGTGAAAGCTGGTTCTGGAAAAGGTTCAGATCCATACTGGTCAGGTCGCCGTTCGCATATCGTTCGAGATTGATTTCATAGGTTAGTTGTGCATTTTTCTCACTCTGAGCAGCAATGTCAATCTGATTCACCAGATTCTGAATACTCCTGTAAACCCTGCGGATATCAAGCGTAATCTGTTTCTTTTCTTCAGTTTGGTTCAACTCCTGGGTTTGGATCACTGCTTCCTGTGCTTTTATGCGGGCTTTCTTTTCGCCCCAGTCATAAAGCGGAAGGTTGAATGAAACCGATACCCGGGGATTGTTGGTTGGATTGTCGTATATATTAAAAAGTTTTTCGTTGTCGCCGCTAATCCCCAACGACAAATTCACATCTCCCCTGAATTCGTTCAGCGATCTGGTGCGGATCAGTGCAAACTGTGAAGTTTCGATGTCGATTTCACGCTGGCGGAGTTCCATTCTGGAGTTCAATCCATATTCAATTGCTTTTTTCACATCTACAATTACCGGGTTCATTGCCACATCGGTCATTACAGTTATTTCTTCCATAATGTCCATGCCAATGTATTGCTTAAACTGGTCTTTAAAATTATCGAGGTTAACCTGTGCATTCTGAACGGCTGATTTGGAAGTGGCAAAGTTGAGTTCTGCCTGATAAAGTTCTTCTTTGGCGGAAATTCCGGCAGTTACCTTATTCTCGGTTATTTCGTAGCTTTTTTGTGTATTGATGAACTCATCCTGCGAAATACTCAGGCTCATTTGTGCCTCATAAACATTGTAAAAAAATTGTGTGACCTGCTTTTCGTTGTTCAGCTTTTGCATGGCATAATTCAACTGGGCATTCTCGAGGTCCAGCTCCAGTTCTTTCAGCTCCAGTTTAGTCCGGTTGTATGTGAACAACGGTTGTGCAATGCTCAATGAAAGATAATTGGTAAATGCCTTGTTTTCTTCAACTCCATTGAATCTCTCAACATAGTTGTTTTGCCATCCAAAACGATTTACCAGGCTAATGGTTGCATCGGTTGGAAGAAATGGCTGAGCAACAGTTAGAGTTCCGAACGATTGCGTGGTTTTACTTGTGTACCACTGCGAGTTGTACATATCAAACTGCCGGCGCTGATCGAAACTCAGGGGAGTCACACCCAATGAAAAATTTGATTTAAGCGCGGCATTTTGTGCTTTCAAGGATTGCTCGGAACGTTCCAGATTCAACAACGAACGGCGAATGTCGGGACTATTGGCAGCAGCAATGTCCAGTGCGCTTTCAAGCGTCAGTATTTGCTGTGCATTTGCCGGAAGCAAAAGCTGACAAAAAATGATCAGCATAAATCCTCTTTGGATAAGTTTTTTTAATGGCATATTCTAAAAAATTTAAAATTCCTGATGTTAAAATATCGAATATCGAACAGGAAATAAGAAATCAGGAACGATGACTTTGATGTTTCTTATTTCTTATTCTGTGTTTCTTATTTATCTTTTTATCTTTTTTGTGTCTTTTCCTGTGCCTTCTCCTATTGCTTCACCAATTTTATCGCATCGGCCACCACCACCTGTGCTGCAGTTTTATTGCCAAGTTCCACTTTAACGGTATCGCCCGAAAAATAGAATGTGCCTAAACTGTTCCATCCGTCATCCACTGTTTTCAGGTCGATCATTACTTCTTCCCTGCTTTCACCAAAAATGATATAAGTATATTCCCCACCGGCATCCTGTCCGCCACGACGACCTCTTTGACTGGGTTTTGTAAGGTAGCTGAATACTTCATAAGTTCCGTTACCGTCTATCGGAACGCTCCACACCGCCTTTTTACTGCCATCGCCCGATTTCACGTAATGTGACGAACGGATAAACTTTCCGAAGAAACTGCTGTTGGTGGTTGCCCGCCAGGTTCGTGGTGCGCGCCATGTATTGAAACCGACAAAGCGTTCCTTGACCGGCTCCTCCTTTATGAGTAATTTTTGCAACAGACTTTTATCGTCGGAAACAGTAAAACGGAATGTTGGATCTTCATCGTCACTGATGAACTCGCCTTCTTCGGCCAGACGGACAGGAATATCAACCAACTTCTCGCCTTCGTACGGAGTCGCCTTGGTGTCCTGTTCGATGTTATCGAGCGGGAGCATTAGTTCAGCAGGAATATTGCGCGAAGTGAGGGTGTTGATGGTAATATTTCGGGGCGCACCTTCAAGCAGATAACTCACTTCTTTGGTTTGCGTTCCTTCAAGATATATAAGCTTGCTGATGGTTTCCATATTTGCACCGCCTCCGCCGAATCGTCCGCGACCTGGCCCGCCGCCTTCGCCTATCCTGAATTGTACCAGAACGATTCCTTCTGTTTGTTCAGTATTGGTTATCTTGAATTTGACCATCGTTTTCAGCCGGTCGCCATCGAGTACATTTACCGCTTTTACGCCCCCAATCAAATACCCGGGCAATTCTTTGCTGTTGAACCATTTCTCCATGTATGGAAGCAAATCGGTATCGAACTGTTGCTGAATTTGTGTGTTAAAATCTTCAATGGTACTTGAATTAAACCTTATGCTTTTCAGGAAGTTAAACATGAAATCATCGAAAGCTTCGTCGCCAGCTTTGCGCTTGATAATGGAGAACAGTGCCTGCCCTTTCAACTGAATTACATTGTCGATGATCTTTACTCTTTCCGGATCGTCCAAAAGTTCGGCGAACGAATAATCGAGCAATGCCAGGTTGGCCTGTTCGTTCTCTGTCATTCCCTGCATGTTGCGCATCCAACCTTGTGCTCCCGATTCGGAAGATTGTCGCAGGTACGATTCA
Organism: Bacteroidota bacterium; assembly: GCA_030691295.1. Taxonomy (GTDB): domain Bacteria; phylum Bacteroidota; class Bacteroidia; order Bacteroidales; family Prolixibacteraceae; genus Aquipluma. Next base: position 6,023 of record JAUYEQ010000579.1, on the reverse strand, counting down.
AAAATACGGTCGGTAATCGGCCACTGATCAGATTGTACAAAATACGCGTGGTTATAAAATAAAGGGAAAGCATACAATGGATTGGCCTTTTCGTCTATCTGAACTTCTCCCTGACTTCTGTTAAAATCGGGGCGTGCAGCAGCCTGGGTAAATAACGCCAGAAAATTGTTGAAGGCCATTATTTTTTTCTCTTCGGGAGTAGATTGAACATCGCCTCCCCGGTTTCCCCATCGCTCCATGCGTTTGAGACTTCCCGCAAAATCAGCCTCTTCAACCAACAAGCCTTTTTCAGGAAAAAGAATGGTTTCAGGCTGAACTTGTTCTCTTTCGGCAATCAACGTGCGCGGATACGAATAAAAATGCGGCGGAACTTCAACGATTGTAAAACGTTCGAACGGATAAAACATATCGATTTTGCGCTCGTAATCTTTCAGGGCAGTGGCAATTAAATCAGGAATAGTGTCTTTAACCGGTTCGAAAAATTCGGAAAAATAATCATGGTCTTTGTGATGGAATAAATTGAATTCAAGTCCGTCTATTGTATCGGTTTTCTGTGTGTAATTACCGATTATCAGTGATATCTGCGGCAGATTATTTTTGTTTCTGAAATAAAATGTTCCCTCTTTTTGCTCTACTTTTCCCTGTGAAATGGCTGTTAATCCGGGTTTTGTATTTACTGAAATTTCAAATTTGCTGAATTGTTTCTGCATCCATTGTTTGTTTTGCTTGCCGAAACCGGTGCCGGCAATCGGGTACCAGTTGCTTTCGCGGGTCAGCAAAACAAAATCGGGAGAAACAATGGCCGAACGTTTGTCGATCTGGAACATATTTGCCCTGAAAGGTTCCTGAAGTGTTTTATCGTCCACATCCAGAAAACTGCCCGCTTCGTTCAGCGTTCCGCTGTATGTAAATTCAAGTTCGGCAGATTCTCCGGGTTCCAGTTTCGATCCTGAAAAATCAATCAGATGAAGTGTGCGTTTCGCCTCAATTTCCTGTCCGTTTAAACTTACTTGGCTTATTTTCAGTCCCGGATTCAGGCTAAAAACAAAATGATTGATTGTTTCCTGAAGCGGATTGCTCACCGTTAGTTTTGCTGTTACTTCCAGATTTTCGCCATTGTGATTGAGTTCTATCAGGTAGCTTTCAACTTTCAGGCGTGAAATAGTTTGGTTGGCATCGTTGAGCGATCGCATGTTTTCCCGCAATTCCTGATTTTCGACAAAGGTGGAAACATGCTTGTTCCCGAGCCAGATACCGGCTGCAAAAAATATCAGCGCCGGAAATATCGTGATTTTGTTGCTGAACGGACTTTGCGGCAGTCGTTTGAGCAAGGTTATTGTCAGGAAAATAAATGCAATACCAAAACAGGTGTACATTCCGCGGTGTATGATTATTGCTGGAAGATTGCCAAAACCTATGAAATCGGAGTTCAGCAGTGGCATACTATAAGCCATGTAATCGAACAGATAATAGAATTTTGTGTTGAGGTAGAATATCGTAATTGCCACATAACCAAGCAGAATGATAAAAGTAATGGCTTGATTTTTCAGGATGCTCATCACGAAAAAAGAAAGTCCGAGAATGAAAATCAAAGTTGGCAGGCTGATGATCAGGAAATATTGCAGATAGGCCAGCCAGTTAACAGCCACATCTTCGGCTATCAGATTAAAAATAAGCGCTTCCGTAAGTATAATCAGGTTCAGGATAATGAAAACAACGAGGTTCCCGATGGTTTTTCCGGCCACGTATTCGCCATTCGACATAGAGCGGATGTAAATTACATCGGTGGTATCCAGTTTTTTATCTCGCTTCAGGAAATCGGAAGCCAGAAATATGGCAATAATCGCCTGAACAGTATTTAAAAGTAATAGGTTGACGTATGGTATGGCTGATGAAATGGCTTTCATGTCCCAATTATTACCTTGGTTCATCGTCAGAACCGCCATGTTGAAAAAGAACAAAATGACCATGGCCAACAGAGCAAAAATCCGGAAAAACCAGCTGCGCAGAAGCGTGGTAATTTCGTATTTCGCAATTGAAGTGATGTTATGAAGTGATATCATCTGTATTATTTACGATTTAATTATTTACGATTTACAATTTGTTCTGTTCATTACAGCGGCATTTAAATAGTCAATAGTAAATTGTCTAATTGTCAATTATTCATTGTCTAATAATGGTCAATGTTTAGCCAGCGATCCATTGGTCTAAATTACTTTCCATAAAGTAAACGTAAGCATGTTCCAGATTGGGGGCGATGTTTTGCCCGCTGTAACCGTTGATCGTGTCGGCCACCACCTGAATTTCCCAGCCTTCGCTGTTGGGAACATTGGAAATAACCGGATATTTTTCGTTAATCTCAAGGTATTCCTCTTCGGTAGCCTGAATGAGCCACACTTTTCCATCGGCAAGTTTAACCAGTTCGTCGGGCGATCCTGTAAATGCCAAACCTCCCTTGTTGAGCAGCGCCATGTCGGTACACGAGCTTGAAATATCGCCAACAATGTGGGTCGAAAGAATGATAATCACATCCTGGGTTGAAATGGTGGAAAGCAAATTACGGAAACGGATGCGTTCTTCGGGATCGAGCCCGGTGGTTGGTTCGTCAACGATGATGATTTGCGGATGGTTGATTAAAGCTTGGGCAATGCCGAGTCTGCGTTTCATTCCTCCTGAAAGTTTGTTGGCCTGACGGTCGCGCGCTTCGAACAAACCCACTTCTTCCAGCATTTTATCAACTGCTATTTTGCGCTCTTTGCTTTTTGTCATTCCAGCCAGACGAGCGGCATAATCCAGAAATTCGTATGTTTTAAGGTGCGAGAAAAAGCGGAAATCCTGCGGAAGATAACCCAACATGGAGCGAATTTCTTCACGTTGTTTGGTAAGATCGTAACCATTCATTTTTACTATTCCCGACGAAGGTTGCATCAAAGTTACCAATATGCGCATCAGGCTCGACTTGCCAGCCCCGTTTGGACCCAACAATCCGAACATGCCGTTATTGATTTCAAGGTTCACATCTTTGAGGGCATGATTTCCGTTAGGATAGACTTTATTCAGGTTTTCGATAGTTATCTTCACTGCTAAAAAGTTAGTTCACGGTTTCTAAGACTTGATTTCTATCAATTGGTTTAATGAAGTGCCCTGAAGTTACAAAAAAGAGATTTTTTGCAGCTTTATTTCGATAGATAGGCTTTTTATAGCGATAAAATGGTTGAGTGTGCAGATAAAATCCGTTTACTTAATGATGAATTTAGGAGTAGAATTATAAAAATTAGGCAAAAGTAGTTCTCCTTAATAAACTGGAAGAAAGAAATAATTCTCAAAGGCAAGAATAACTACATGCATTTTATCCAATGAATTAGGTTCATTAGTCTTTCCCTTTTCGTAATTCGTCTAATTCTTTTGTATTGACAACTTTCTTAAAGTTTTTTTCTTTGAGCCCATTGTAAAGTGGGTTGTCTCCAGTCCACAAATATCCTTTGATGAAATTCGTAAGTGCAACGAAATCAAGATCATCAATGTCAATATCTTTTACGATACGTTCTGCAGAGAGCCTTTGTTTTTCAGGTATGAGTTCTTCGTTAATGAAGTTTATTTTCTTAAACAATTCCAATCGGGCTACCTGAAGTTGCTCCTCTGTAAGCTTTGAGATACTCTTCAATTTGTCCCAATGTTTGGCAATTTCGTGCTTCATATAGCTACAGCTGTAAAACTCAAAGTTCCTGTCTGAGTTGAAAATCAAGTCGCCAATAGTACCGGAACTGTTCGGCAGAGCACTAAAAACAATATTGGTATCAATGATAATTTTCACTTGATAAATCTACTTCGGTTTTCATCCCACCAGCCTTTTTTAACTTCTGCAGCAAGTTCATCAACATCAGATTGCTTTGCCTTTGATTTTGCTGTCGCTTCTCGATAAGTCAAAAAGTCGATAAGTCTTTGTAAACCTTGCGTATCAACGTACGCTGGAATCCGAATTACAATTTCGTCTGTTGTTCTTTCTATTTGCATCGCTTATAAGTTTTTGTTGTTCAAAAATAAGAAAAATCATCAGACGATTTGGATAATAACCTCTTTTAAACCGATTTGAAAGTTCGGAGATGTTGGCGTTCATTACAAAACCATCAAAATCCGATTGCAAATCAAATAAGCTGTTATTTTTGCATTCTTAATTTTGAAGGACAGAATGTTGAAATACCGGTTTAACACAAAAAAATACGAAACCAACGAATACCTGGTTTTAATTTATCGGATTGCAATCCTGATGGGATTTTATTCATTGTGCCGTATTTTGTTCTATCTGTTCAACACTGCATCTTTCCCGAAAGTCACTTTTTTATCTTTCCTGACCATTCTAAAAGGAGGAATGATGTTCGATATCAGCGCATTGCTATATCTGAACGTGGTTTACATGCTGCTCTTTCTTTTGCCCTTCCATTTCAAATTCAACAACTGGTACCAAAAAGTACTGAAATGGCTTTTTATGATTGTCAACGGTGTCGGAATCGCATTCAATCTGATTGACATTATTTATTACCGGTATATCCTGAAACGCACCACTGCCAGCATGTTCGATGTTGCTGCGTTTGATGCCGGAAATACCAATCTGATCATGCGGTTCTTTTATGATTTCTGGTATATCCAGCTAATATTCATCATTTTAATGTTTTTCCTTTCCCGATTTTATTCGTTGTTAAAACCACGGCCATTTAAATTCAGGCATCCGTTTGAATATTTTCTTTCAGGAATACCGGTTATTGCTTTGGTGGCTGGCCTTTCTATTATGGGAATGCGGGGAGGATGGCGGCACAGTACCCGCCCCATCAACATGAACAATGCCGGGGCATTCGTGAATACGCCGGAAGAAATGTCGCTGGTTCAGAACACCCCGTTCTGTATTTTCCGTACCTGGGGGAAAAAGGCATTCGAGCACAAAAGTTTTTTTACTTCGGAAGAAGAATTAAGCCGCATTTATTCGCCTGTTATTACACCCGACAGTGTTGGCGAATTTCGAAAAGAAAATGTAGTAATCATTATTCTGGAAAGTTTCAGCCGGGCATTTGTTGGTTCGCTCAACCCGCAACTGGAAGATTCGCGCGACCGGAGTTACACGCCTTTTCTGGATTCGCTGATTCACGAAAGCCTTGTTTTTCCGAATTCCTTTGCCAACGGGCGGAAATCAATTGACGCCATTCCATCTGTTACGGCAAGTATTCCGGCATTGGTGTTGCCGTATGTAATTTCAGAGCGATCGGGAAATAAAATCAATAGTATCGCCAGTCTGCTTTCAACGCAGGGATATCAAACCGCTTTTTTTCACGGTGCTCCCAATGGTTCGATGGGTTTCGATGCGTTCACCAAAATTGCAGGTTTTCATCAGTATTTTGGTCGCGATGAATATGGCAACGATGCCGATTTCGACAACATTTGGGGAATTTGGGACGAACCTTTCTTTCAGTTTTTTGCCCGTGAGATGAATAGGTTGCAGGAACCATTTGCGACCACTATTTTTTCGGTTTCGTCGCATCATCCTTATGATGTTCCGGCGAAATACCAAGGCAAATTTCCGGAGGGAAGAATTCCGCTGAACAAATGCATCCGCTACACCGATATGGCGCTACAGAAGTTTTTCGATTCGGCCCGAAAGATGCCCTGGTTTAAGAATACCTTATTCGTAATAACAGCCGACCATGCAACCGATTCGGATATAAAGGAGTATTACACTTCGGTAAATCGCTTTGCCATTCCGATAGTTTTTTACAAACCCGATGGAAGCCTGAATGGAGTTGATAACGGGTTGGCACAGCAAATCGACATTATGCCAACGGTGCTCAGTTACCTGAATTATCCGCATCCTTACGTAGCTTTTGGAAACAATTTGTTTGACAAAAGCAGCCGACGCTTTGCGATCAATTATATTCAGGATTCATACCAGTTTCTAATTGGCGACCATGTTGTTTACATGACTGACGAACTGATTACCGCCATTTACAACCGCGAAGAAGACCCGGAGCTAACGA
>JAUYEQ010000573.1 GCA_030691295.1 Bacteroidota bacterium | reverse complement strand
ACTGTTTGAATTTCTATCCCGTCAGGAATCTCAATTTTAACAAGTAGCAGATTATTTGGGAGATTCTCAAAGTTTGCTACATGAACAATCTTTTCCCACGCTGCCAAAGAAGCATGTTCAGAAGTGTAGATAACTAAATTGCCTTTTTTGTGCCACCTTCCGGGACCAAAAAGTCCGCCCATTCCATCCAATGCGGAATGTTCTTTTTTTGCAATCCGGTAAACAAACATCAGGCTGAGAATCCGTATTCAATGGCATTCAATTCATCCAGAACAAGTTGTATTCCTGAAAATGTATCGAGGTATGAAACAGGCTTTTCCTCACCCATTGCCGGATTTACTGAATTTAACCAATTATGGAATTTGTCCCGGTTACCGAAGGTATCAATTCCTGATTTGAAGAGTTTTGCAATGTACAAAGCTCGTTCCGATGGTCCTGGCGCAATAAGTTGTGTCAATTCCTTCTCCTGAATAGACCGCGTTGAAATCCTTAAATACGAGCTAAGTTCTTTCAATGTTAATCCGGATTCACGGGCAATTGACAAAAGCGTGGATTTTTGAATGCCTTTTCTTGCTCCGGTCAGGAATTCTTGTTCTGAAATTTCAAGTGCTTTCATATTAAATAGGAATTTATTCGCACGAATATACGAATAAATTCAGTTTCCGAATAATTCATCAACTTTTTTGTAAAAATCAGTTGCTTCACCAAGATATTTACCCGCTATTACACCTTCCGGATTGATAATTATTTTGGTTGGATAACCTTCAATTCCATAGGTTGTTGGCAATTTTTCATCTTCATTCAACAGATTTACCCAGTTCATCCGGTACTTTTCAATTGCAGCTTTCCATCGACTTTCGGAATAGCGACATGCGATGCTGACAAACTCAAACACGTTGAATTTATAAAATCCCCGGGTATTTGCAGCTACTCATTTAATTCCTATTTTTGAACTGTTGTAGCAATACAACTCATTTTTGACAATGATTAAAGCTGCCGGCAATGGAGACGCACCAAAGCTGGCGGCTCTTTTAAAATTAAGTCCAAGTCGGGCCCGGACTCATTTCAGGCAAAAATTAAGCTGCCGGCCAGAAGACGCACCAAGCCGACAGCTTCTAATCTAAACTAAACACTAACAGATTTTTTTTACTTCTTTTCCACCACTTTTTTCACAATCGTGACTCCGCCCATATAATGAGCAAAAACACTTACATTTTCGTTTCCCCTCATGGCAGGTATTCAATCGGGAATATTGGTTAAAACTTTCTCGTAGGCAGCATTAATTTCCGGATAATCGCTTTTCTTGATTAAACGGGCATCTCTTACTTTGCCATTTTTATCAATAATAAAACCAGTTATTAATGAATATTCTAATCCCTCAAGTTTATCACCGACAAGCTGTTTTAGTTGGGCTTGCGACCATTTACTCCAACTGCCTTGTGTAAATTTTGCCAATGAACTGACATCACCTGCCGGGTAAACAACTTCATCAGAATTGACACTTGACTGAGTAATGTGATAGACTTTTGCTTTTCTGAGATTCTCACCAATCTCATCAATACGGTTGTATGGAATTGACTCATCAATCCGAAGGTGAATCCAATCGTTGCTGGCTTTCCCCCATTCTTTTCCTTTACTAACGATTTCATCAAGCGTACACAATTTGTTGTCAATGTAATTGCCATCTTTTCTGATCTCAATTACCCGACCTGACTGAGAACTTTGTGTTTCCGGAACAGCTTGGGAGGTTTCAACAACTTTTTCAGGTACGTTGTCTTTTGCAGACACTTTTTCGCTCCTGTTGCCGAAAGCCATCAGCAGCAAGGCAAGCAATGGGAGAAAGGTCGCCACCTTCCAACGCCATGCTTTACTGGTTTTTTGTTTGTTCATCATGGTAATTCTTTTTTTAATTTGACAATGATTAAAACTGTTTGCAAGGACGAACCGCCTTGGCCCGACTCCTTTTTGAATAACGAGTAATTGATATTGAGTTGCATCGATGCCTGAATGAAGGGTTTGCTCGTCGGCCTGAAACTCGTGGATTTCTTTCATGTCGCCAATTAGCGCGTGAACCGCCGGGTTAAACCAATGAATAGTTCTGACCAGTTCGAGCAGCAGCAAATCGACAAAATGATTCTGCCGGATATGCGCCTGCTCGTGCGCCAGAATGGCCGAACCATGCGCTTCGTAATCGGTCTGAGAAATAACCACCGAACGACCAAATGCAAAACTGGGTACTTCGCGGTCAACAATCAGCAGCCGGTAACAGTCCATTTGCTGCACTGTTGCTTTTCGCGAAAGCAAGAAAATCAGAACAATATTCCGGATAAAAAGCAGGAGCGCCACCAGCACACCAGCCAGGTAAAAGTACCGGAGCAAAGTTTCCAACGGAATAGTCAGTTCGTTTGTTGCCGGAGCAGTCTCGCTGACAGGTTGCTGAACCACATCAGATATTGCATTTTCTGATCCGGGCAGGTTTTGAATTTGTATTTTGCTTTCCGAGAATTCAGGAATCAGCTCCACATGAACGGGCGTTTGCATCAGTTGCGGCAACTGCACCAGCGGAACAATCACCGAAGCTGCCACAATCGTTAGCAAGGTTGCCCGGTTGACTGCAAACGAAGTCTCTTTGCGCATCAGCAACCTGAATAACAGGTAAAACAAGCTGATACAAATGGTTGATTCCAGAATGTAAATCAGGAAGGTATTCATCTTCGTAGGTTTTTATTGTTCTTTTTTTGCGTTTTCGGCTTGGCTGATCAGTTCCTGAATCTCTTCCAGCGAAATTTTTTCTTCCTGCACAAAAATCGAAACGACCGATGAATACGATTGATTGAAGTATTTGCCCACCATGCTTTTTAGGGTGTTTCGGCTGAATTCTTCGCGCGAGATAACCGCAAAATACCGGTGCGTATTTCCAAACTGTTCGTGGTCGACAAAACCTTTTTCTTCAAGTCCACGCACAATAGTCGAAATGGTGTTGTAGTGCGGTTTGGGGTCTGTCAGCAGGTCGATAACCTCTTTAACAAACAGGGAACCTTTTTCCCAAAAGATTTCCATAATTTCTTCTTCACGATTGGTAAGATGTTTCATGATAAATTGTGTTTGAACAAATATAACTATATTTTTTAGTTTACAAACTATTATTTGTAGTTTGTAAACTAAATATTTTAGTTAGAAGTATTAATAGATTTAGAACAAACTGATTGACTATGCCAAATTCCACTCTAAAATGGCGGTATCCATTTTTATTATTCATTATTTATTTTAGCTGCGACAGATAAGGTGATAAGGTAAAAATCACATGTGCAACTTTTCTACTAAGGTTGAAAAATTGAAAATAAGGTTTTTATATCCTGAAAAAAAACTTATTTTCTCCATCAAACCTTAGTAGAAAGACGAACAGGGGAAAAATTAACCTTATTACCTTATTAATAATGAAAAAAATGCCGTCCTATTTAATCCTATTGAAAAACAGATTAACCAATTCTAACTAAGTAAATTATACAGCTTATGCTAAAATGAAAAGCACCTGAAAAATCGCTGAGGGATCGGGACAGGTCAGAAAGTAGTCATATTTTTGAGCAAAACTCACTTTTTTATTCACAAGGTAAATAAGGTTATGGTTTCGGGACTGACCTAAATTACTAAGGTTTTTCACTAAAAATTTATCCCTGAATTTTTGGTTTTGAAAAACACTTACCCACAAAAAATCATGTGATCCCTTCAGTCGCGCCCGGAATAAAAGGCACGAACAACTACAAACAAAAACAGGGACCGAAGTCCCTGTAAATATTTTATTTCAAATGAATTCAGAATTAATTGCGGCTTGATAATTTGGAAAGCAAACGAAGCATTTCGAGGTATAACCAGATTAACGTTACCATCAGGCCAAAAGCGCCATACCATTCCATGTATTTTGGAGCACGTGCGTTGGCTCCTTTTGTAATCATGTCGAAATCGAGAATCAGGTTAAGCGCTGCAACTACTACAACTACCAGACTGAAGCCAATTGAAATCATACTGCTTCCATGCATGAATCCGAAATTGACACCAAACATTCCGGCGACAAAACTAACCAGATAAACTAAGGCGATACCACCTGTGGCTGCAAAAATTACAGTCCTGAATTTTTCAGTAGCACGAATGGTTCCTGAACGGTACAGCAAAAGCATGATAAAGAATACGCCAAATGTTAATGAAACTGCACGCATCACTAAACCGGGATACATTGCTTCGAACATTGCGGAAATAGCTCCGAGGAACAATCCCTGGAAAACGGCATAAATTGGCGAAGTCATAGCTGCACGCCGTGGGCTGAAAACTGTGATCAACGCAGTGATAAAACCGCCGATTGCACCTCCGATCATCCAGCCGATTAGTCCCGGAGGCATTGCTCCCGGCATGGCAGGATCAACTGCACCCATAAATTTGCGCCAGGTAAAAGTGGCAGCAAAAACAACAATCAGCAACATTAACCCGGTTTTGTTGATGGTTCCGTTAACGGTCATCACTCCGTCGCTGGTGCTGGTTGCCGACTGATTAAATATATCTTTTCCGAATACCGGATTTGATGATTTTGTAATATCCATTGTTTTAAAGTTTTAATTTCTACTCAATTTATAAAAACTGTACCAAAATATATATTCTACCTTGAATGGCTGATTGTATTAAGTATTCTTAACAAAAAGATCCTGTACATATTCACTTCGCAGTTCATTCAGAATCATCTCGCTCAGAGTTTTACTTGTCAGTGAATCAAGCTCTTTCATCCCTTCAGCAAATAGAATCGCTTTTTCATTCATGGCTTTGCTTTTCATGCCAAGCAGAATAAACGAGCGGTAAAAAACCTGTTTCAAATTCTGGTCTTTCGACAAAGGTGACAAAACGTCGAAAAATGGCTCAAAAAGTTCGTCCATGGCAGATTTTTCATTGATTGCCAGTCGTCCCATCAGGTTTAGTCCGGCGAAACGGACCAAATGTTTCTTTCCGCGGCACCATTCGAGCGATTTTATAAATGCAAATTTTGTTTTCGACCATAGAAAAGTGTTTAAAATCTCAGCTATCTCGGGCGATTCCAGACTTTTTGTCCAGTAATCCATTTGCTCCTCGTTCACTTCTGACGGAATATCGAGCATTGCCGCCAAAATCATGGTTTCTCTCCATTGTCTATTCCATAACTTCAAGGCTAACAGGTGGTTGTGTTCTTCCTTTAAAGCAATTTCACGCAGCGAAATAATTGATGCGCCCCAATTTACTTTGTAAATTAATCCCCGCTCTTTCATCTGTGCCACTGTTTCCCCATTTTTTGCCAGGGGAATTTGTGTCAGGATATGACGAAATTGCTGCTCACTCTTCGCATCATCAAGTAATATGTCCATTTTATCAGATTAGAAATTCAATAACTATAAATTCAGCGGCT
>JAUYEQ010000568.1 GCA_030691295.1 Bacteroidota bacterium | reverse complement strand
AACGGGGAGCCATTTTCGCATTTCTGAGCTGGGTTCCGGCTGTCGGCGATATTTTTGCAGTCGGACTTGGAATTTTACGGGCCAATATCTGGGTTACCGCCATCGCCATGCTTGCAGGTAAACTGCTACGGTATGTGGTTTGGGCATGGCTGAGTGGGCTGGTGTTCTAAAATGAATTCAAGGTTTCAAGTTCCCGGAATGCCACTCGCTGGTGACTTGTAGTTTTTTTGAACACTGCGACAGAACACTGCTAACTTTCTCTTTTACCTCCAAAAATCAGTCATTTACCTATCAAAACTGCCAGACGATCTACACAAATAATAATTCGTACAAAACAAATCCTGAATTTTGGCACGAAATACTTAACAAACAATTCACATACCAGAAACGTTTCCCGTCGAAAATGTTTCCTTACTTTGTCGGGAAATAAAAATTGAGGATATAAATGTACAATGAAATGAATTTGAACGACCCCAAACTTAGGGAGATTCTGGAAAAAACTGTCGGTTTATTCTATGAATTTGGGATCAGAAACTTAAACATGGATGATATTAGCCGAAGCCTCGGCATCTCAAAAAAAACCCTTTATCAATATGTGAAAAGCAAGGAAGACCTGATTGAAAAGCTTTTCTATTATGATGAAATGAGGTGGGATACAGAAATGTCGAAATTGAAAATCGATGAAATAAATGCCATTGAAATACTGCTTCAGGTAAGTCTCAGGGTGTTTGAAGAGATGGGTCGTTTTAATCCGAAAATTAAGTTTGAGCTTAAAAAATATTACGAGCCCATTTTTCAACAATTCATGATTCGAAAACAGAATCATATTTTCAGTCAAATAAGCAAAAATATTGAAAAGGGAATTGCTGAAGGACTATACCGCAGCGACTTGAATATTGAGCTCATTGCAGGTTTGTATGTCCGTAATCTGGTAATGATGCACAACAACGACTCCTGTTTTGCTGAAAATATCACCTTTGATGAGGTTTTTAAAGTATTGTTCGAAAGCCACATCCGGGCCATTTCAACGCCTGAGGGCATTGCTTATTTTGAAAAACGCAAATTGGAAATCACACAAACGAATACAAATAACTAATAAACAGCACAAAAATGTTCAGAAAACACAAACCGATTCTCCTGCTGACATGGATGTTCCTTTTAGGAACATTGGTTGCCGGTGCGCAGGAAACAATGAAACTCTCACTTCAGGATGCCTTGAAAATGGCGTTGCAGAACAACACCAACATTCTGAATTCGGAACTCGACCTGAAAATGGCGCAAAAGAAGGTATGGGAAACCATGTCCAGCGGAATGCCTCAGATTGACGCCAAAGCAGCTTACTCTTTCTATCCGAAAGTACCAGTATTACCTGCCTCATTCTTTGATCCCAATGCCGATGAGAATGCAACCATCGAGCTGATGCCTAAACAAAATGTTGTAGCCGACATAACGGTTTCGCAGCTGATTTTTAGCGGCTCATACATTGTGGGTTTGCAGGCTACCAAAGTGTATTACGGATTGACAAAACAAAACCATGAAAAAACGAAACTCGATGTGACTGAAACAGTGGTCAACACTTATCAGATGCTTCAGCTGGCCGAGGAAAGCCGTAAAATTCTGAATCAAAATCTGGACAACATTAATAAAACACTGTACGAAATTACTGAAATGAATAAACAGGGTTTTCTTGAAAAGACAGATGTTGACCAATTGGAAGTTACAGCCAAAACCATACGAAAT
>JAUYEQ010000567.1 GCA_030691295.1 Bacteroidota bacterium | reverse complement strand
TCGTTGTCCTGATCTTCACCCTGTTCACCCTGAATTCATGTGCCGAACTGACCCAGATTGCACAATCAGCAAACCAGAATTTACCCTTATCGAATACCGAAATTATTGCAGGATTAAAAGAGGCACTTTTGGTGGGTGCCGACAGTTCGGTAAAGCGGTTATCGGCTGTGGATGGTTATCTGAAAGATCAGGCAGTTAAAATTTTGCTACCGCCTGAAGCAAAACAAATTATCGACAATATTTCAAAAGTTCCGGGTGGCGCAAAACTGGTTGACGATGTAATTGTGCGAATCAACCGGGCAGCCGAAGATGCCGCAAAAGGGGCAAAACCCATTTTTGTGAACAGCGTTCGTGAAATGACTTTTGCCGACGGACTCCAAATTCTGAAAGGGCCCGACAATGCCGCCACCAGCTATTTCAAACTTAAAACATCGCAGCAACTCTCTGAACTCTACCGCCCAAAAGTGCGCGAATCGCTGAATAAAAACCTTGTAGCCGGAATTTCAACCCAACAATCGTGGAACGAACTGACCACCAACTGGAACAAATTGGCGGGCTCAACGGTAGGGAAAATTGCAGGTTTTAAAACCGTTGATGTAAAACTCGAAGATTACCTGCTGCAACAGGCTTTAAACGGCCTGTTCCTGAAAATTGAAGAGCGCGAAAAAGACATCCGAACCAACGCAAATGCACGGGTAACTGCTCTTTTGAAGAGGGTATTTGGAAGTCAAATAAAGTAAGGTAGAAATTCAGTAAAACTACTTGCTTAAATTGTCAACTCTTTTGGCTAACTCATTCGATGTGTTAAAAAGAATATTCTGAACTTCTTCAAAATTAGCATGATCATAATCGACCTCAATAATCGTATTCCATTGATTTACAATCACAATATTGGTTCCGGAACACTTCGAGAACCACCATTTTCCTTTAACTATATCCGTATTTCCACTTTCAATAACACAGGCTACATCTGCTGATCTCAATTGCATTGCATCAATAGCCATGGCTTGTGTCTTAAACACGGAAATCCAAACTGCTCTTTTATTCTCGCTATACTTAATACCTTTTATAAATCCATTATAATTTTCAAAATGAGCTCCCATATCATATGATGTATTTTTAATCAAGTCATCATTCCAAAATCCATCAATAGTTTCCATATTGAGTGAATTTATTTTATCAGGATCAAAAAACTTTTCGTGCTCCTCTTTTGCGCAAGCGAAAAGGCAGGTCAATATTAAAATAAAAATCTTTTTTTTCATTTTGGGAATGAATATAATAGCTCTTTATTTTTGTTTTTATTATTTCAAGATACCTTTCCTATATCTTTTCCATATGGATTTAGTAGATAAACTTTATTTTCCTTCATCCATTCAGGGACAGTAAAGAATATTTCTTTATTCTGTGTATCTCCTTGTTTTACCAATATTAAATGATAATATTGTGGATCTGCATTTTTAACCCTTATTACGATCTCATTGAAGCCTGAGATCTCGGGGTCGCAAAAGATTGGCTTACTGAGAGTCTCAAAAATGAAAAAAAAAAAAAAATGGGGAGACTGAACGTATTTCTATAAAAAAGGCCGGTGCAAATGCGACCGGCCTGAGTATATTTTAAATCTGATTATTAAGTATTCATCGCGCCACAAACGTTAATTACCTGTCCGCTCACGTACGATGAAAGATCTGACGCAAGGAAAAGGGCAACTTTGGCAACTTCTTCAGTTGTACCACCACGTTTTAACGGAATGGCTGCTTCCCACTGTTTGCGGGCATCTTCCGGAATTTTGGCAGTCATTTCGGTAATAATAAAACCTGGAGCAATTGCATTCGAACGGATTCCGCGTGAACCGAGTTCTTTGGCAATTGATTTGGTGAATCCGATGATACCGGCTTTTGATGCTGAATAGTTTGATTGTCCTGCATTTCCGCTTACTCCAACTACCGAACTCATGTTAATAATTGAACCTGAACGTTGTTTCAACATGATTTTCTGAGCAGCTTTTGTAAAGTTGAAAACCGATTTCAGGTTTACATTAATTACGGCATCCCATTGATCTTCAGTCATTCGCATAAGCAAAGTATCTTTCGTGATACCGGCATTGTTCACCAACGCATCAACAGCGCCAAATTCGGCAACTATTTCGTTAACAACACGATCAGTATCTTCAAAACTTGCAGCATTCGAAGCGAAACCTTTGGCTTTTACGCCCATGGCATTCAACTCTGCTTCTGTGTTTTTCATGTTTTCATCGTCAAAAAGATCGGTAAAGGCTATATTGCAACCTTCTTCCGCAAATTTGATGGCAATTGCTTTTCCAATGCCTCTCGATGCGCCAGTAATTATGGCTGTTTTTCCTTCAAGAAGTTTCATAGTAATAGAATATTAATATTATTTCGCGCAGCAAATATAGTAGTTTTAGCTATAAATAATTCTTCTACCTTTGAGGCTGAAATAAAAAATTCCTTTGAATGAGCGTTATTCATTACTATTCAATATGTTGGAATGAAGAAAGAATTCTTCCTTATGTTCTGGATTATTATGCCCCATTTTGCGAGAAAATTGTCATCATGGATAACGAATCGGATGATAGTTCGCATAAAATCATCCAATCTTATCCAAAGGCTGAAGTACGCAACTATTCATCGAATGGAGAAATACGCGATGATATTTATCTGGAGATAAAAAACAATATCTGGAAAGAAAGTCGTGGAAAAGCCGATTGGGTTATTGTTTGTGATGTTGATGAAATTCTCTTTCACTCGCAGTTGATTTCGAAGTTGGATGAGCTGAAAAAACTTGGGGTAAGCATTATTAAACCACATGGATTTGATATGTACGCAGAAAATTATCCCCCCAAAAGCCTTCTGGAAATAACGAATGGAATTAAGGATAATCGCCACTTATCTAAATGCATCATCTTCAATCCCAATCTGATTGAAGAAATTAATTATAAAACTGGCTGCCACAAATGTTATCCAACTGGGCAAATTAAATACTATAAAAAAGACGATATTAAATTGCTTCATTACAAATGCCTGAACCTTGATTTTCTGACCGAACGTTTTGATTTGCTGAAGAAAAGATTAAGCAACTATAATATCGAAAACAAATTTGGAAAGCATTATTTAGCTGAAAAGGAATTGATTAAAGAGAGATTTTTAATCAACCTTGCCAATTCTGACGATGTTTTTAAGCTTTCTCCACAAGGAATTTTCGGAGTGATTTACGATAGATTTTTCAGAAAAAAAAGGCTTTAGCTTTTTATTAGTTTTAATGAATTAACTTAGATAAACAGAAAACCCATGCAGGAGATAAATAATAAAGTAACATTCGTTTTAACCAGTTGTAAAAGGTTCGATTTGCTAGGTCCAACTTTGAGCAGTTTCCTGAAATACAACACCTACCCTATCGAGGAATTTATAATAATCGAAGACAGTCCTGCCATTGAAAAGCTCAATCAAGTTCTGAAAGATTTCCCCGAAATAAAATTCACGACACTCTACAACGATCCTCAGATAGGTCAGTTGCGTAGTATCGACAGGGCATACAGCCTGGTGAAGACCGACTATATTTTTCATTGCGAAGACGATTGGCTCTTTTATCGTCACAGTTTTATCGAAAAATCGTTTTCAATATTGCACGAAAACGACAAAATAATCAATGTTTGGTTGCGCGAACAAAACGACACAAACAAGCATCCGCTTGAAATGGAGGTTAATCACACCAAAGACGGAGTTGGCTACAAATATCTTCAGACTGGCTTTCAAGATGGGTTTCATGGCTTTACTTTTAATCCCAGCTTACGTCGCACCAAAGATTATGAACTAATTAAGCCTTATTCGAACTGGCCGGATGAAATTGATTTAAGTAACGAGTATTATCACAAATATCATTTCAGGGGAGTTATTCTGGTCGATGGTTATGTCAGGCATTTGGGTGACCATCGAAAGATAAGGTACAACATTAACGAAAAAGAATGGGTTAAAAGCCTTAAAATAAGCACAAAACGTATTAGTGCCTACATTTGCAAAATATTCGGCATATGAACGATTTATCGCACAAATAGAGCAAAATGACGAAAGTACCCGATATTAAGATTTATTGTTTCCACTATAAAAACGGACAAATTATAAATATTGATCCAATTTATCAGCCACTTATGGCTGGGAATGCACTTGTGTCTGGAAATCAAATCATTCCTGGAGACGATACGGGTGAAAATATATCGGCAAAGAATTCTTTTTACAGTGAATTAACCGGAATTTATTGGGTCTGGAAAAACACCTCGCAAGAAATAACCGGAAGTTGCCATTACCGCCGTTTCTTTACTGCTCCAGCAGAGCCGTTTTTATATCGACTGAAACGATTACTCTATTACCCTGCCGGATTGTATAAAAAGCGGTTTGGACTTATATATACTAAGAATACATCCCTATTTGTACCAAGAATACTAAATCAACTGGAAATAAATACTTTACTCAGTCAATATGATGCTATTTTACCACAGGCGCGTAAATTGAAATATACAGTTGAGACTCATTATAGCCGATATCATGACATTGCTGATCTTAACTTATTGAAATCGATAATTAGTGAAAAATGTCCTGAATATTTAGATGCTTTTAATTCAGTACTGAAAGGAAAAAGACTATACGCCAATAACATGTTTATAATGAAAGACGAACATTTTCAGGAGTTTATGTCTTGGTGGTTCGATGTGCTTTTCGAATTTGAGCGCAGAATAGATTTAAACAACTATACCGATTATCAGAAACGAATTCTTGGATTTATTGCTGAACGTTTGTTAAATGTTTGGTTTCAGAAAAAACAACTGAATTGTGTCGAGTTGCCCGTAATCTACTTCAAAAAGTTCAAGTTTGAATAACAAAAAATTACTAATTCCTTCAAATAGTGTATTTTTGTGGCATTAAATTTTTGATTCATGCTCGATCAATTAACAATTTGTGCCATAGCAACTTCTCCCGGAATGGGAGCCATTGCTGCTATTCGTATTTCAGGAGAAAAAGCCCTTGAAATTGCTGATTTCATATTTCAGTCGCCAAAATCAGGTAAAAAACTGGTTGATCAGCACCCAAATACTTTGCATTTTGGAAGTATTTCAGATGGCGATGAACTGATTGACGAAGTGGTCGTTTCGGTATTTCGTGCGCCACATTCGTTTACCGGCGAGGATGTGATCGAAATTACCTGTCATGGATCCGTTTATATTCAGCAACGCATTCTACAACTGCTGATTACCAAAGGTGCACGCATGGCCCTTCCCGGCGAATTTACGCAACGGGCTTTTCTGAACGGGAAAATGGATCTTTCTCAGGCAGAAGCTGTAGCCGACCTGATTGCATCAACTAACCGTGCCGCTCAGAAAGTGGCCATCAATCAAATGCGCGGAGGATTTTCATCAGAATTGTCCAATCTTCGGGGCGAATTGCTGCATTTTATCGCCATGATTGAGCTGGAACTTGATTTCAGTGAAGAAGATGTTGAATTTGCTGACCGTGAACAACTTAAAAAACTGGTTTCAAAAATTGAGACCATTCTTCGGAAGTTGAAAGATTCTTTTCAGTTGGGCAATGTAATCAAAAACGGAATTCCAGTAGCAATTATTGGTGATACCAATGTAGGGAAGTCTACCCTACTGAATGCGCTTCTAAATGAGGAAAAAGCCATTGTTTCCGACATTCATGGCACGACACGCGATGTAATTGAAGATGTGGTGAATATTCACGGTACAGCTTTTCGATTCTTCGATACAGCCGGAATCCGCGAAACCACTGACGAAATTGAGACACTTGGCATTGAACGAAGCTACAGTAAGCTTGATATGGCAACGGTTGTAATTCTTGTTATTGATACTCAAAATAAATTAGATATAATTGCCAGCAGAATTGATAAAATAAGGGAAAGATTGACGGATCAGCATCTGATAATTGCCGCCAACAAAATGGATAATGGCAACCTGGAAACCTTGGCAGAACTCCGAAAAATGAACTTTTCGGATAACGAAAAACTGGTTTTTATTGCCGCTAAGCAAAAAACCAATCTTGATGAGCTGATTCAGGAAATGCAACATGCGGTTTCGTTGGATTCAATCAGCGAAGATGCAGTGATTGTAACGAACGCGCGTCACTTCGAAGCATTGACCCACGCACACGAATCCATTGAAAGAGTGAATGTTGGCCTCGAAAATAAAATCTCAGGCGACTTTCTTGCACAAGACATACGTGAATGCCTTCATTACCTTGGTGAAATCACAGGAGAAATATCAAATGATGAGATTTTAGGGCATATTTTTAAGAATTTCTGCATCGGCAAATAATTATGATTATTATTAATTATAAAATCACAACATCAATCATTAAATTATTAATATTCAATTACTTTTGAAATATTAGATTATCACTAGTAATTGAAAATACTGCTTGTTTTGATCAAATTTGTACCGCATTTGTACCGTAAAATAAAAATTTGTATATTAGCTTAATATTTTACTCAAAGGTTGTACACAATTTGGACTATAGTGGACTATAAATTGGCGAAATAAATGAGCAGTAGATTAGAAATAGAGAAAGTTTGTGAATGGTGCAGCAATCGTTTTATTGCTAAACAAACCACAACAAAATATTGCTCTCACAATTGTAATTCAAAAGCTTACAAAGCAATTAAAAGAGGAGAGAAAATTAAGAATGTCACTGAGCAAATTTTTATTCAGGAATACCAGAAACCACTCAAACAATT
>JAUYEQ010000560.1 GCA_030691295.1 Bacteroidota bacterium | reverse complement strand
CTGTTTTTTTGAAAATATAATGGGAAAGCTATGTCCTATGATCATAATATGCGACATGGTTTTGAGATATTAGCGAAGATAAGTACCCGAAAATAGGCCTATCCTGAAGCAAACCACAAAAATTCAATTAAAAACACTACCTCGACTACATCACGTGAACCCAGAAGGGAAACTGAATTTGTTGTTCGCTCAATTTAGGTATGAATAGATGGATTATTTTGAACAAAGTGGTACTTGCGACTGAACACTGCGACTGACCACTTGAACCAAACTTGGAACCTGAAACCTGGAACTTCTTCTACCCCAGTTTGCTGATTTTTTCCAGCCGGTGAATGTCGAGAATCCTTATTTTACGGCCATCAATAGCAATTACTTTTTCGCCCGCAAAAGTTGACAGGGTGCGAATTGCATTGGAAGTGGTCATGTTCGACAGGTTGGCAATATCTTCGCGCGACAGATATACTTTCAGGGTAGCGCCATCGTTTTCCCAACCGTATTTTTCTTTCAGGAGCAGGAGCGATTCGGCCAAACGGCCACGGATATGTTTTTGAGTGAGTGTAACAGTTCTTCCATTCGAAAATCCAAGTTCACGGGCAAGTTTTTGCAACAATTTAAGCGAGAAATTCGAATTTTTCAATAATTTATTAAACAGGTAATCGGGGCTTATCACGCAAATGGTAGAGTCTTCGAGCGTAATTGCAGAACCTATGTGCAGCTCATCAGCCAGCAATGCACGGTATCCGATAATTCCAAGCGGTTTGGTCATCCTGATGATTTGCTCACGCCCACCAACTCCTTCTTTATAAATAATGACTTTTCCATCCACCAGAAATAAAAAACTGTTCGGTTTTTCGCCTTCCTTATAAATGAATTCATTTTTCTTAAAATAAGTCAGTGTGATATTTTTCTGTAAATCCTCTTTTTCTTCAAGTGTCAGTGTACTGAAAATAGACTTTGGATTTTCAAAAACTTCTTTCATCCCCATTTCTTGACTCGCCATAGAAATAAAATTTTCATGTTTTGCAGCATCAAAGTTAAGTAAATTTGTCAAATATGGAAAAACGGCGCATTTATTTTAGAACGTGCTTAACTACTCCGGAATAAAGGTTTGCGAGTTAAACTTGCAGCTATTATTCATGAATATATTGCTACCAAAGGAATTCGCCGTCCGAATCCAAATGCCTTCGAACTGACCCTAATGATTGGCGGTGCCTGAAATCTCTTGTATTCGTTGTTGTTTACCATTCTGACAGTCCTTAAAACGGTTGCTTCATCAAATCCCCTGGCGATGATTTCCTCTGGCGACAGGTTCAGTTCAATATAATCGAACAGGATTTGGTCCAGCATATCGTAGTCGGGCAGCGAATCGGTGTCTTTCTGATCGGGTCGGAGTTCTGCTGAAGGTGGTTTCAGGATAGAGTTTTCAGGAATTATTTCCTGATTGCGATTGATCCATCGGGCCATTTTGAATACATCGGTTTTGTAAACGTCTCCAAGGACAGAAAGCCCTCCGTTCATGTCGCCGTATAAAGTTCCGTACCCAACGGCGCATTCGCTTTTATTGGTGGTATTAAGCAAAATGTTGCCAAATTTGTTGGAGATGGCCATGAGCAAAATTCCGCGGGTGCGTGCCTGAATATTTTCTTCGGCAACATCGCTGGACAAACCTGAAAACACTTCAGAAAGGCTTTGCTCAAAACTGTCCACCATCGGCTGAATAGGGATGGTTTCGTACTGAATTCCAAGATTTTCGGCCAGTTGCAAAGCATCGTTTACGCTGTGATCCGAAGAAAAACGCGATGGCATCAGCAAACCGCGCACATTTTCATTGCCCAGCGCTTCCACTGCCAAAACGAGCACCAAAGCAGAGTCAATTCCTCCGGACAGACCCAAAGTTGCTTTTTTGAAGCCCATTTTTGTAAAATAGTCGCGGATGCCAAGAACCAGTGCATGATGAATTTTTTCGATGGTTTCGGTTTTGGGCTGAAGATTTCCTGAAGGGATTTCGGTATCAATTATCCGGAAGTCTTCTTCAAAATAGTTCAGTTCTTCCTGAATAATGCCGTATTTGTCGAGAAAGAAAGAACCTCCGTCAAATACCAGTTCGGTTTGCGCACCTACCTGATTGACATACAGAATGGGCAATTGATATTTGATGGCATTTTTGATTAGGATATTTTTGCGCGAATTTTCCTGATTATAAGAGAAAGGCGATGCTGAAAGATTGATTACCAATTCGGGATTTAAAACCGATAACTCTTTTAATGGCGAAAGTTGATACAGTTTTTCGCGTCCAAACTCGTTTTGGGTTTCCTGCTCGTCCCAAAGATCTTCACAAATGGTAATAGCCAGCTTTTTTCCGCAGAAATCGAAAACCGAAAACTGTTTGTTGGGTTCAAAATGCCGGTATTCAACAAAAATATCGTAAGTCGGCAGCAGCGATTTATTCA
>JAUYEQ010000556.1 GCA_030691295.1 Bacteroidota bacterium | reverse complement strand
TCTTAAAAGATCGAGTCCGCAGCTTAATGCCGACTGAATATCTTTGTCGTATTCCTGATAAACCACCGGATAGTCTTTTAATTCGTCGAGAAAACGGTCGATGAACAATACTTTTTCACGCGGAATCTTTTTGATTATTTTACTAATGTTGGCATTTTCGTTTCTGAAAGGTGGCAGGATGACAAAATAATCGTAGTTATTCAGGTTGTTATCGATAATGGCTTCAAATTCATCGGGGTCGTAGTTGTAAATTGCAACATCGACACTTGCCCTGGTCCCCATTGTCTTAACAAACGAATAGTAAATACTTCTCTTGTAATTACTTAGCTTATTAAATATCAGGCAAATCTTTAATTTCTTGCTCACATTCACCTGATTAATGTAGTAGCCTTTCCCCCGAACGGCCAGCAGAATACCTTTCTTTTTCATGTAAACGTATGCCTTTTCGACTGTATCGCGCGAAAGAAGCAATTCCTCACTGGTTTCGTTGATGGACGGAATACGCTGACCCTGTTTGAAAATACCGGCTTCGATATCCGAAATAAACAGATCAACTACCTGCCTGTATTTGGGGACTTCCGATTCAGAGTTTATTTTAAGGTTTTTCAACATGCCCGTTTGATTGGATGCCCGAAATTAATAAAAAAAGGCAAACGATCGGTTTGCCTTTTTATTTGTTCATTGCGGTAGAGACAAGGCAATGCCTTGTCTCTACCCCCCGAATTATTCTATCGATTATATTTTTCCTTCCAATTTCTGTCTCAGCAACATTGGTATTTCCGAAGGTTCTTTGGCGACCGGAACCCCGGCTTTGTTGAATGCCGCAATTTTTTCGGCAGCAGTTCCGGCGCCGCTTGAAATGATTGCACCAGCGTGTCCCATGCGTTTCCCCGGAGGAGCTGTTTGCCCTGCTATAAATGCAACGACCGGTTTGGTCATTTTTTCAGCAATAAATTGGGCAGCCTGCTCTTCAGCGTCTCCACCAATTTCGCCAATCAACACAACTGCAACAGTATCCGGATCATTCTCAAACATTTCGAGCAGATCAATGAAATACAATCCGGCAACGGGATCGCCGCCAATACCTACACAAGTCGTCTGTCCAAAATCGTTCAACGAAAGCAGGTTCACGACTTCGTAGGTTAAAGTACCGCTACGCGAAATAAATCCGATGTTTCCTTCCTTGAAAATCATGGCGGGTAAAATGCCTACCAGCGATTCTCCGGGAGTAATTAATCCCGGGCAGTTTGGCCCAATTAGAAGTGTTCCGTTCATTTTCAGGATGGGCGTTACCCGAATCATATCCTGAATTGGCACTCCTTCGCTAATGGCAATTACGAGTTTTATACCAGCTTCTGATGCCTCCAGAATAGCATCGGCAGCAAATGCCGCGGGTACAAAAATAATGGAAGTATTGGCTCCGGTGGCTTTCACCGCATGGGCAACTGAATTAAAAACAGGAATACCATCGAGCGTTTCGCCTTCTTTTCCCGGAGAAACACCAGCAACCACATTGGTACCATAAGCTTTCATTTTGCCAGTGTGAAATTTACCATCGCGCCCGGTTATTCCCTGTACAACCAGTTTTGTATCTTTATTGACTAATATACTCATTTGATATTTTTTGAATATTGATTATTGGATATTGGTTATTGAATTTTAGTGAGCGGGTGACTTCGAGTCACCCGCTCACTAAATAAATATTACCGTTTACTTAGTTCTATAGCCATTTTTGCAGCTTCACTCATCGAACTCACTGTCGGCAATCCGGTTTGTTTTAACAATTCCAAACCTTCTTCAGCGTTTGTTCCTGAAAGTCTGACCACAATCGGCACATCGGTCATGATGATTTCCAGCGCTTTGATCAAACCTTTTGCCACGTCATCGCAACGGGTAATTCCGCCAAAAATATTGATCATCACCGCTTTCACGTTCTTGTCACTAAGCAAAATATTCATCGCGTCAATCACTTTCTGAGGGTTCGAACTTCCTCCGATATCCAGAAAATTGGCCGGTGAACCGCCATACAGTTTGATCATGTCCATTGTTGCCATTGCCAGGCCTGCTCCGTTT
>JAUYEQ010000555.1 GCA_030691295.1 Bacteroidota bacterium | reverse complement strand
ACTAACGCTAATCTCAAGTGCAGGCCATAAAAGTTCCTGAAATTTATCGATGTATTGTTTCTCCCCGGTTGAGATGTACAGTTGAAGATTGGTGGCCATATTTGCTGATCCGCCTCCCCTGCCAGCGCGTTCCTGCGGTTGTTTGGCAAGGATTTCCGTAGCCTCTTTCAGAAGTCTTTTTGATTGTTGCAACGCTCTTGCCGAAAGATTGTCGTTATATCCCTTCAATGCCCGGCTTGCTGCGGCAAACATCGTCGCAGCTCTGAGGTCGAGGCCCGGATTGCGGCTCGTAAATGCCCACAAATCATCCTTAACTCCGCTCGAACGGCCGTCAGCGGCTACTTCATAAGGACCAAGGTTCGGATTATATGGAAGACCGTCGGTTAACGAGGCTGCGTCTCCAAGGTGATGGTAATTATCGAGAACCGCGTTAGAGAGCGTTTGTGTCATGTGGCCAATAATCTCAGCCTGTGCAACCAGATTCAATGTTCCGTGTTCGATAAACTGCAACACGTCTGGCGTTCCATCCGGACGGTGAAGATCAACATAGCGCTGCTTCTGATCGACAAAAGTCTGGTCGCGTAAGGGTTTGAAATATTCCCAGGTTTGGACAAAGTTCTGCACCACGCCAATGTTCGCTCCTGTCTCGATGTCAAAATCTCCGGCATCGAAAAAACCGCCTATGTTTAATCCGGGAATCAATTCCAGCGCTTTATACTTGGTATCGGTTGTTGGCCCCTGACTATGAAGGTCGAAGTGATCTGAGTTTGGCGGAGCCTGAAGATAACCGTCCTTGAAAGGCTCGCCGTGCCACACCCGGTAAGCCTCGTTTACAAACATGTGGTTCATGTGAATGGGAATCCATATATCGCTGGTGGCGTCGGTGATCTTGTTGTAAACGCTGTTATCTATTAAAAAGTTATTGGTTTTAAAGTCTCCATACTGAATATAGTATATACCGGGGGTCTTGACTGAAGAGAAATCGAATTTCACATAGTGGTATTTATAATAGTCACCCCAGGGTACAATATTGCCGCTGAATACTTTGGTCGAATTGCCATCGTCGCCTATTTTATAGATCGATGCGCTTGTGAGCGGTTTGTCTTTCTTGTCGAGTTCAATCACAGCGACTTTTGGTTGCGAAGGGAGGTAGCCCACCTGAGAGAAACCGATATTTGGTTCTCTTATCCAACCTTTAATGGCATTTGGTTCAACGGTCCAGGTCAAAACCTTGCCTGTTTTTCCTGCCGGAAGTAAACTGCGAACTACAAACCAGCCGTTTTGTGCCAGCATACGGCCGTCGAAGAGCATAATATCGGCATCAGGCGAGCTGATTTTTACCAAACGTTCGGGTTCATCGGGTGAAAGCAGAAAGGTACGGCCTGTTTCGAGAGGAAGCGGATCGATAAATTTGCCTGTTCCCCTGTCGTCGGAAGTTACAAACCCCTTGAATTGCTTAGGTTTTACACTGTTAGGCTTCGTAATGGTGTTACCTACCACATATCGAGGGAATCGATTGGGACGCCCATCCATCAAATAGGTCTTTGCCCAATATTGCGAGGGTAGAAACTCAAGATTAAATCCGGCACTCCCTTCAAGTGCCTTGGGAAGGGGTTTATCAAGGTAAACAGCTATCTCAACGCCTTTACCCTTAGCCGTGACAACCACCCGCGAATCAAAATCGTAATCGTCGTACCTTAACGAAGCCGCAATGGTTTGCGATGCACGGTCAACCTTTCGGTTTGAGATTGCAGGAACAAGATCCCACTGTTCCGGAGTGTTGGAAAGTCTCACAGCGCCGCCTTGTGATGTTCTGACACCGTGGTGAATCATTTCGATACCGGCGGTCTTCTCATCGTTAAAACCTCCGGTAAAAAGGTTATTGTACACAAGGACATTGACGCCCTGTGTCTCGAAATACTCAAGATCATTGAGTTTCAAATCCTGACCCGAAGCGTTATTGAAGGCTGCCAGGAGTAGTATTAAAACTGACAAAAATGTTGGTCTTTTCATGCTGATTTAAAAATTAGGTATTGGTTTAAGTATAAAAATATGCTGTCGTAAATATCAGATAATAAAACAATTTATTCGGATTGCAAACAACAAATCGCAATATAGCCTGAAAAAGATTGTGTTTAGCGTCTGTATCCTGCGTTAACAAACTTTTACGAATAACGAACTTCCCATACTACTTAAACCATTATTGGCAATACCGTGTGTTGAGCTAAATCTGACCGAATGCGCCTGGCTCTAGACCTAACAGGTTTCAAAAACCTGTCAGGTCTGAATACTATTCGCTACCGAAGCCGCTGCCTGAGTAGCAGAAAGCCTTAAAATCAGCAATGGTGAGGTTGGGTATAACGAAGGCAGAAGTCGAATGCTATGCGACTTCTGCCAAATACCTAAGGGACAATGCAATTCAGAGTGTGCTGACAGATCCTGAAACAAGTTCAGGATGACTCTCCTAACAACGATAACCCTAGATCGGAGTGTCATGCCGAACTTGTTTCGGCATCCCATCGCAAACCACCGACATTTTGCTTAATTTAGTAAAAACTCTTGCACCATGCGAAAAGGCTTTGTCTATATCATGTCGAATAAGAACAGAACTACTTTTTATATCGGGGTAACAAATGCAATTAAGCGAAGAGTTTTGGAACACAAATCTGGGAAAGGTTCAGCATTTACTTCAAAATACAACCTGTTCGATTTGGTCCATTACGAAATAATTGAAGGACTGGCAGAATGCATCCAGCGGGAGAAACAATTGAAGAACTGGCATCGTGAATGGAAGATCAACCTGATAAAAGAGAATAATCCCGAAATGGTTGATTTGGCTGCAGATTGGTATGTGAAGGTCGGGGGTCAGTTAGTAATTGCCCGAGGAAGATAGGAAAATTGGATTCTTGGTGTACTGACAGATCCTGAAACAAGTTCGGGATGACGCTCTGATCATGGTAATTCGCAATTCGAAGCGTCATGCCGAATTTATTTCGGCATCCCATCGCACAAGAAAATCTCCTTTCGACACGCCTCCGAACGCTCAGGGAGCGCCGCTTTTGCGAACGTTTACCGAAGCCGCTGCCTGAGTAGCCCGGTGAAAACCTTGAACTCAGCGATGGTGGTGTTGGGCGTATCGAAGGCAGAAGGCGGGTGCAAATAGGATTATTAAGTAAAGTTCAGTAATTTGGCCAGCAAAACCAGAAAAAACACATTATGGAAGCTGTTGTCATAGGATGGATATTATTATCTCTTATCATTGCCTCTTATGGACGAAAACGAAAAATTGGTTTTGGTGTGGCATTATTGGCCTGCCTTTTATTAAGTCCGGTAATTGGAGGAATAATCATTGCTTTATCCGATAATGAATCCGATAATTTGAATAAGCTTAAAATATCCTTTGATGCAGGTGTAATAGACAAAGAGGAATATCAAAAACGAGTTAGAAGTATTGCCCCAAGTGAAAGGGACATTGAAGAAGACAAAGAAAATATGCGAAATGGATGTTTGATAACAATTGGCTTGGCAATTATTGGATACTCAATTTATGCTTTAGTTAATTGGTTAGAAAAATTTTAATTCTCCAAATTTGTAAAGAATGAAACCAGAATCAATTACATTAATTTTCACCGGAGTTGTTACAATTTGTACAGCTATCTATTCTTATTTAACATACAAACTAGTTAGAGAAACCAGACTATCTAGGGAATTCCATTTAGAAGCACATATGATAGCTTATTTAGTTAATGGAGACAGTTCTCCTGACATAGTAAGTCTAGTTGTAAGGAATATTGGAAATGGAATCGCAAAAAATCTCCAATTCAAAATAATTAGAGATATCAGTTATCCTGCTTGCACAAAATTAAAGCAGATTGGAATCTTCAAAAAAACACTAGATCTTTTCCCTCCCAATCATGAAAACAAATACATCTTAATGAGTTTACAAGAACAATTCAATGAAAAAACTGAAGACTACGTTGAGTTTGAATTAACATATGATGACGCAATTACGAAAGGGAAAAAGAAAATATTCAGACTCGAATTTAATGATATTGAAGGTTTTGGAAAAATCACCCCCCCTGAAACATATATTGGGATGATATCTTATCAACTTGAAAAAATAGGAAAAGTACTTGAAAAGAAATTAAGCTGATTAAATTCCAATTCCCATCAAAAAAGCCGCTTCCCTTTTCAGGAAAGCGGCTTTTGTATTTTTCCTCCTCCCCTTCGGGGAGGTCGGGAGGGGCTACTCGTGTGCAGCCAGCAGCACTTCCAGAATTTTCTTTCCGGCAGCGGCAACGCTGGTACCGGGACCGAAAATGGCAACCACTCCGGCATCATAAAGGTATTGATAATCCTGTGCAGGAATTACACCACCGGCAATTACCATGATGTCTTCGCGACCCAGTTTTTTCAATTCAGCAATCACCGAAGGAACCAAAGTTTTATGCCCGGCAGCCAATGACGAAACACCCAATACATGCACATCGTTTTCAACGGCTTGTTTAGCGGCTTCTTCAGGAGTCTGGAACAATGGTCCCATGTCAACGTCGAAACCAATGTCGGCATAACCGGTTGCTACTACTTTTGCACCGCGGTCGTGTCCGTCCTGACCCATTTTGGCGATCATGATACGTGGCTGACGACCTTCGAGTTTGGCAAATTTAGTGGCCAGATCCTGCGCTTCCTTGAAGGTAGAATCGTTCTTGCTTTCTGCTGAGTACACGCCTGAAATAGTTCTGATGATTGCTTTATAACGTCCAACATGCTTTTCACATGCATAAGAAATTTCGCCGAGTGAAGCACGTTTCTGTGCTGCTACGATGGCCAGTTCCAACAGGTTACCTTCGCCGGTTTCAACGCATTTGCTGAGAACTTCCAAAGCTGCCTGACATTCTTCTTCGTTGCGTTCGGTACGCAATTTATTCAAACGTTCGATCTGCGACAAACGAACGGCGGTATTGTCGATTTCGAGGATGTCGATTGGGTCTTCTTTTTCGAGACGGTATTTATTGACCCCGATAATTCCCTGTGTACCGCTGTCGATGCGACCCTGTGTGCGGGCTGCAGCTTCTTCGATGCGCATTTTCGGAACGCCGGTTTCAACGGCTTTCGACATACCACCCAGTTTCTCCACTTCTTCGATCAGCGCCCAGGCTTTTTCAACCAGTTCGTTGGTCAAAGTCTCCACATAATACGAACCTGCCCATGGGTCAACCGCGCGGCAAATTTCGGTTTCCTGCTGAATGTAAAGCTGCGTGTTACGGGCAATACGTGCAGAAAAATCGGTTGGCAAAGCAATAGCTTCGTCGAGCGCGTTGGTGTGCAAACTCTGGGTGTGACCCAAAGCAGCAGCCATTGCTTCAATCGCTGTACGGCCAATGTTGTTGTATGGATCTTGTTCAGTCAGCGACCAACCTGAAGTTTGGCAGTGCGTGCGCAAAGCCATTGATTTCGGGTTCTTCGGATTAAATTCTTTCACCATCTTGGCCCAAATCATTCGGGCAGCGCGCATTTTGGCGATTTCCATGAAATGGTTCATCCCAATTGCCCAGAAGAACGACAAGCGTGGCGCAAATGCGTCGATGTCAATTCCGGCTTTGATACCTGTACGCAGGTATTCCAGACCGTCGGCCAGGGTATAAGCCATTTCGATGTCGGCAGTTGCACCCGCTTCCTGCATGTGATATCCGGAAATAGAAATCGAGTTGAATTTTGGCATTTTCTGTGAAGTGAACTCAAAAATGTCAGCAATAATTTTCATCGAGAATTCAGGTGGATAGATGTACGTATTACGCACCATGAATTCTTTCAGGATATCGTTTTGGATGGTTCCGGCAAGCTGATCCAGAGTGGCACCCTGTTCCAGTGCAGTCACGATGTAGAATGCCAGTACCGGAAGCACTGCACCGTTCATGGTCATCGAAACCGACATTTTATCGAGCGGAATCTGGTCGAACAGGATTTTCATGTCGAGGATTGAGTCGATTGCCACACCTGCTTTTCCAACGTCGCCAACCACGCGAGGATGATCAGAGTCGTATCCGCGGTGAGTTGCCAAGTCGAACGCAACCGACAAACCTTTCTGACCGGCAGCCAGGTTACGACGATAGAATGCATTTGATTCTTCAGCTGTTGAAAATCCTGCGTACTGACGCACAGTCCAGGGCTGCATGGCGTACATTACCGAGTACGGTCCACGCAGGTATGGAGCCAGACCGGCAGCATAGTGCAGGTGTTCCATACCTTCCAGATCCTCTTTGGTGTAAACCGGTTTCACCGGAATCTGTTCCGGAGTAATCCAGTTTTTTTCGATTTGATTTTTAGCGTTCCAGGCAGCGGTATCAACTGCTCCGGGAGCTTCTTTTATATTGATTTTTTTGAAATCTGGTTTCATAGTTTTTAAATTTAAACACGAAGACACTAAGTCGCTAAGAATTAATTATTTGTTTTGATCATGCAGACATTATAAATTTCCTTTGTGTCTTTGTGCCTTTGTGTCTAATTAATTTACTTAACACGAGGTCACTAAGTCACTATGAATTATAAATAGCCGTTTATTTTTCGGTGAATTCCAATTTTAATAAGCGAAACATTGAAATTGATTAAGAATCCCAGTTTTTTATCTGCAAGTTTCAAATAAGTCACTAACTGAACTTCATGAACAGGGAGTAAATTTTCCACTGCTTTCAGTTCAACTATTACCGAATTTTCAACCAACAAATCGACAACAAACTCCTTTTCTAATGTTTTACCCTTAAAAACCACCGGAATTTTAACCTGACTTTCAACAAAAAGACCACGATTTCTTAATTCTTCAACCAGACAAACTTCGTAAACGGATTCGAATAAACCTGGTCCCAACTCGTTGTGAACTTCAAAAGCGGCGTTCACAATGTGTTTGGCAATTCGTTCGTATTCGGTTTTTGAAATCATCTTGGTGTCTTCGTGACTTTGTGTTTAAATAGATAATTGACTTTGATATTGCTTCAATTCAGCCAACAAATTGCTCTTTACATTGATAAAGTTGGCAATGCCTCTGGCTTTCAATTCGTCGGTACAGGCAGGAGCACCGGCAACAACAAAAATGGCTTTCCTGGCAATAGCTTCGAATGCAGCAGGAGCAAGGTCGGCGTATTCGTCATCGGAGCTGCAAATAACCACGATTTGAGCATCCGCTTCCTGTGCAGCTTTCCAGCCTTCTTCAACGGTTTCGAAACCATTGTTGTCGAGCACGTCGAAACCTGCCACAGCAAAGAAATTACAGGCAAATTGTGCACGGGCTTTGCGCATATTCAAATTGCCGATTGGCATCATGAAAGCCAGCGGGCGTTTGTTGGTGCGGGCATAAACATCGGTTTTGTAACGAAGCGTTTCGAAAGCCTGTGCGCCACGGTATGGCTTTAGTGTTTCGAACTCAGCATCTTCCAAAGTCAGATCGACAGGGGCGAAAACGGAGGCATTCACTTCCTGATCCAATTTTTCATTGAAATTCGGGAATTGATTGGTTCCGAGCAGGTTTTCGCGGCGGGTTGCAATGTTCATATCGCGTTTGGCTGCCATCTTTTTAATTTCAGCCTGAATAAAACCTTCGCGAAGGGCTGCCATAAAACCACCTTTCTCCTGAACTTCCAGGAACAGTTTCCAGGCCTGATCAGCGATGGAGGCAGTCAGTTCTTCAATGTAATAAGAACCGGCACCCGGATCGGCAATTTTGTTGAAATTTGATTCTTCCTTCAGTAATAATTGTTGGTTACGTGCAATGCGGTCGGAGAATTCGGTTGAATTTTCGTAAATCGCGTTAAACGGACGTATGGTCATCGAATCAACGCCGCCAAGTGAAGCGCTCATGGCTTCGGTTTGAGTGCGGAGCGCATTTACATAAGGGTCGTAAACGGTTTTGTTCCAGCTACCGGTTTCGGCGTGAATCGTCATTTTGCATGAACATTCGCATTCAGGATTGTACGCTTTTACAATCTGAGCCCACAACAAACGGGCAGCGCGGAGTTTGGCTATTTCGAGGAAATAGTTGGCGCTGATGGAAAGATTAAACTTCATCTTTTTGGCAACTGTATCAATCTCCAAGCCCTGCTCTGTTAAAGTCGTCAGGTATTCGGCGCCTTGTGCCAATGAGTAAGCGAATTCCTGAACAATGGATGAACCGGCGTTTCCGAAGTTTTTGCCATTCACAGCCAATGTTTTGAATTTGGAAAGTTCGGCAGTTGACTGAATCATTTTGATTGCGTTTTCAACTACATGTTCCTGATTTTTCCTGAATTTTCCATAAAGTGCATACTTTCCGAACGGATCGTACTCAACGGAAGCACGGATACTTTTCGGATCCCAATTGCCCTGTTTTACGAATGCTGCAAAAGCTTCAGTCACTTTTCGCGAACAGCAATTGCCTGCAAAGTTCACTTCAACAGCGTCTAACTGAATGTCGTTCAGCAAAACAGCCAAATCGGTTACTGATAATTCTGTCGCTTCAACAAAAGCAAAAGCCAAAGAATCGACCCCTTTCATCAGATAAGTCAGGGCTTTTTTGTTGGCTTCGGCAAGGTCGTTAACCTGAATGTTCTGGCGAACCAGCCATTCATTGCTGTTCTTTTTGTTTCCTCTAACGAAAGGAAACTCACCGGGCAAACTGTTCAGGTAATCCAGTTTCTCCAGGTCTTCTTCCCGGTAGAAAGGCTGAACATCGATTCCTTCATTTGTTTTCCATACCAATCTCCGGTTGAAATCGGCGCCTTTCAGGTCAGCAGTAACTTTGTCCATCCACTGCTGGGTGCTGACTGGTGGAAATTCATTAAAAAGTTTGTTATATTTTTCTGCCATAATGTAACTGTTTATAAAAATCGGTGCAAAATTAGTGCTTTTTAAATAGTTAGAAGAACATTCAGGGTAGTTTTTAATTATTAAGTAACAATCAAATTGCAATCCTGTTATTGAAATGTAATCGTAGCGTAAATAAATATTAATCGTTCTGTAACTATTAACCCATTCCTTAGCGCCGTAAATCTTGCCAATCAAAGGAGATATACAAAGTCAATTTGTAATAAACGCGTTTATTGAATGGAAATTAAGAGATTATTGCTGATTGCTGTCTGGATGATTGTTTCAGTTTCGGGAATGGCCCAAAATGGGATAATCAAAGGAACGATTACCGACGCAAACACAAAAGAAACCCTGATCGGCGCCACGGTTGTGCTTCAGGGAACTACAACCGGAGCCATCTCCGATTTTGATGGAAATTTTCTGATTGAAAAAGTTGCCAAAGGATCCTACAACCTGGTGATTTCCTACATCTCCTACGATAATCAGATTGTTCGTGCTGAAGTTGCAGATGGAGGTGAAACTACTGTTAATATAGAACTAAAATCGGCATCGATTGACATTGATGAAGTGCAGATTGTTGCAAAACGCCGCGACAATACGGAGGTTTCGATGCTTTCGACCCTGAAAGCCGGAAGCCTGATTGTGAGCGGAATCACTGCTCAGCAAATAAGTAAATCACAGGACAAAGATGCCGCCGAGGTAATCCGCCGCGTTCCGGGAATTACCATTACCGACGGGCGTTTCGTGATTGTTCGCGGATTGGTAGAAAGGTATAATTCGGTAATGCTGAACGGAGCGACTGCCCCAAGTTTTGAAGCCGACAAGCGCGCTTTTTCATTTGATGCCATTCCCAGCGGACTGATCGACAACATTCTGATTTATAAAAGCCCGGCGCCTGAACTGCCAGCCGATTTTGCCGGGGCCGCCATTGATATCCGTACAAAAAATGTTGCGGATGTAAACAGTTTTAGCCTTTCGTACGGTACAAAGTATGTACAAAATGCTTCGTTCAACAGCGATTTCCTGACACACGCAGGAAGTAAGACTGACTGGCTGGGTTGGGATGACGGATCGAGAGATCTACCTGCCGGAGTTCCCGACCCTCAGGCTTTTGCTTCTCTGTATGCGAATTGGAATCCAGATGTTTATTTTCAAAAAACTGATCAAATAAATGCAATTTCCTCCCTTTTCAAGAATAACTGGGAAACTTCTACAAAAACTCCATTTTTGGATCAAAGTTTTTCCGCGACACTGCAACGCAGGTTTTTAATTGGCAAAGTTTCGTTCGGAAATATTACCTCTCTAAGTTATGGAAACTCGCATGACTATACAGAAAACCAGCGTGTTGAATATCAGGATTATGACATTACACAGCAAAAAGTGAATCCGAATTTTGATTTTTTTGACAGAAAGTCAAAGGAAGAATATAAAACCGGAATCATTCATAACTGGAACATTATTTACGGAAAGAACCAAAAACTGGAAATAAGGAATTTCCTGAACCAGATGGGCTCCAAAACAACGACCGTCCGCGAAGGGGAGAATTTCTACAATGTAGAGTCTTTAAGAATGTTCGACTTAAAATATGAAAGCCGTCTGGTTTACTCCGGACAACTTGCAGGTGAGCAAACATTTAATAACGATCGCACAAAAATTAACTGGATGCTGGGTTATGGCTATACCAATAAAAACCAGCCCGACAACCGCAGGATCACATTTGTAAAAATTACTGATGAAAACATTGACCATTTTGAGGAATATTATGCGCGCATTCAAAATGTACCAAACCCCTATCTTGCCGGACGCCTTTGGATCAACATGGATGAAAATATCAAAGATGCCAAACTCGATTTTTCACACAAATTTAACTTTTTAGATTCGGAACTTCCATGGCAGTTTAAAACCGGAGGGTTCTACGAGCTAAAAGAACGCGGATTAAAATCGCGGCTTGTCGGGGTAGTTGCCATAAAGAACCCTTCATTGGATTTATTTTACAAACCCGTGAAAGAAATTTTCAGCAGCGAAAATTTCTTTTTCGACCCCAAAATTCCTCCTAACAGGCATGGATTGTCGTATCGCGATGCTTCACGTGCCAAAGACAGTTATGACGCAACAGATGAATTGATTGCCGGTTATGCTGCACTAAATGTTCCGGTAACAAAAAAATTGAACATATACGGAGGTGTACGTTTGGAAAACTGGAAACGCGAAATCACCAATTTTTTCGAAAAGGTTGAAGGAGCCGATGATACACCAATCTCCCGGGATACCCTGGATTTTTTCCCTTCAGTTAATGTTACATACAATATCAATGAAAAGAACCTTTTCCGCCTTTCTTATGGTAAAACGATCAACCGACCCGAATTCCGTGAAATGTCGCCTTTCGATTATCAGGATTTTGAGTTGTTTGCCGTCGTTTACGGCAATGATACTTTGAAAAGTGCTTATATAGCCAACTATGACTTGCGCTATGAATGGTATCCCAGCCAGGGAGAAATGATTTCAATCGCTGGCTTTTATAAAAAATTCAGGAATCCAATCGAAACGTTTCTGCGCAGGTCGGGAACTACTTATGATTACTTTCTCTACAATACGGAAGAGGCGAGCAGTTCAGGTGTTGAAATTGATGTCAGGAAGCGTTTCGATGAACTTAAAAATGCAGGTCGCCTGTTCAGGTTTCTAAAGGATATGACTGTTGTTTTTAATACGTCGCTGATTAAAAGCGAGATTAATACTTCACAACTAGAATTTACGCGTGATACGATTCGTGTCATGTCAGGTCAGTCTCCATACATCGTTAACCTTGGGCTTTTTTATAATAATCCCGATACCAAATGGGATATTAGTTTGAACTACAATGTTGTCGGGAAACGCATCGCATATGTTGGTACTCCCGAAACCCCTCACACATGGGAAATGCCTCGAAATGCACTGGATCTTACTATTCAAAAGGGCATAGGCAATAATATTATGGTAAAAGCCGGGTTCAAAGATCTGTTGAATGAACCGATAAGGTTTGTTCAGTACTATGGCGAGAACGAAGATATTACAGCATATACGCGTAAATACAGGCCCAACCGCCAGTTCTCACTCAGTCTGACGTGGACTTTATAATTCGGTCTACTGTTTAGATTTATAAATTAAATGAAAAACAGGATTTAAGGAAATAATTAAAAAACAAGATCATGAAAAAAATTTTACTTGCAATGTGTTTATTCGTGTTGGTATCGGTTACTGTAAATTCGCAGTCGATCAACAACAATTTCTTTCAGAAAGTAAGTTATGTGGGCGCTTTTGACGGCGTAAACAACTGGTCAGAAGGCTGGGCCAACTGGGATCCGGTAAATACGAACTATTCGGAAACATACACAAGCACCAAAGGCAATGGCCAGTTTACCCGCAGCGGTGGTCTGCACATTACTGCAAACGAAAC
>JAUYEQ010000552.1 GCA_030691295.1 Bacteroidota bacterium | reverse complement strand
TTGGTGGCATTTTATTTTTTTGACTTTTCAGAGTGGACTCAAGAATATTTTCAGAAAATAAATAGCTTATTCAAACACCATCATCCTAAAATCATCGACCCAAACAGAATCGGATGCCGGACTCCAAAGATAGAAATAGAGGTTGGCTTCGGGATAATTTTCAGGAAGTGCCACGTTTAGTTCGCTACGTGTCCATTCTCCTGAATTGTTCCCGCCCTGAAACGATGTTTTGTAAAAATCATCACTTTTGGTTGCCGATGCCACTACGAGGGTTTGCTTCTGATCGGAACTCCGTTGCCAGAACTCAACTTTATAGCGTTTACCCAGCGAAACCGGGATGGAAATATTAAGTCCGAACTGATTTGCAGCGGTGAGCAAAATGGAAGAATTTCCGCTGCGGGCAAACCGGCCGGTTTGAAGTATTCCTCCCCTGAAAGTGTATTCCTCAATATTGGACTTTATCATCTCTCCATCGGTAGAAAGTTCTTCCATCGAGGTTTCAATTATCACTTTTGGCTGACTGTGTTTCCGAATCATCGCCGTATCAGCAATAGCCAGGGCAATTACCTCTCCCCTCTTTTCGTTTTGATATACACTTTTCAGGCTCACAAATTCCGACATCCCTACCAAATCAATCATTTCTGAAATTTTATGCATCGAAACCTCACAAATTCCGGCATTTGAGTAGATATAGATTTCGTGATTTATCGAAAAAATATCCAACGAAAGAAAGCCGCAGGCTCAGGAAACCCCGGTAAATGGCGCAAATTCTTGAATGATGGCAACGTCATTATGCATATAATCTGTATTCATTAAGTTTTAAATTTATGCAGATTTAATATCCAACTTTAGATTTGCATAAATATAGTTGCTTATTTATTTATTTTCATGTAATTTTAAACTTTGATTTTAAAATTACCTAAAATGTTTATTTCACGAGAGATTTACAACGAGCTATTGGAATCGTGCCGTACTTTTCCGGTTGTTACTATCACGGGGCCACGGCAATCGGGCAAAACAACTTTACTTAAGAATGTTTTCCCTGAAAAAAAATATGTTTCACTCGAAGATCCTGACATCAGGCAAATGGCAACTTCTGATCCCCGGGCTTTTCTGAACCAGTCGGATTCAGGGCTTATCATCGACGAAATTCAAAGGGTTCCAGAATTGGTTTCATACATTCAGGGAATTGTGGATAAACTGCAAATTCCTGGGTATTACATTTTATCAGGAAGCCAGCAGTTTGAGTTATCACAAACTATTTCACAATCACTGGCCGGAAGAACCGCCCTCTTACGGCTATTGCCATTTTCACTGCACGAAATTCAGGTAATTGCAGCGAATTCAACGATTGATGAACTTATTTTTCAGGGTTTTTATCCGCGCATTTATAATCAGCCGACGGTTAAACCGGCCAGATATTACAGCAGCTATCTAGAAACTTACATTGAGCGAGACCTCCGGCAATTGATCAACGTGAAAGATTTACGACAATTTGAACTATTTGTCCGTTTATGCGCTGGAAGGGTTGGCCAGATTTTCGTTGCCAGTAATCTGGCAAATGAGGTTGGAGTAAGCGTTCCGACCATCCAATCGTGGCTTTCCATCCTCGAAGCGTCTTACATTGTATATTTGCTCCAGCCCTTTTATGCCAATATCAATAAACGGCTAACAAAATCACCCAAACTTTACTTTTACGATGTTGGTCTGGCTGCATTTCTCACGGGGATAAACGAATCCTATCAAATACTAACCAGCCCGCTAAAAGGCCCACTGTTCGAAAATCTGGTGGTGATGGAAGCATTGAAAAGCAAGTACAACCATTTTAAATTGTATCAACTTTGCTATTATCGCGATAGCAACAACAATGAAGTTGACCTAATTCTCGATTACACCACTCACCTGGATGCTTTAGAAATTAAATCGTCGCAAACGTTCGACAAAAGTTTTTTAAAAGGACTAAATTACCTTCGTGGAATCCTTCCTGAAAAAATCAGGAACACAAAAGTTTGTTATTCAGGAGAAATGGAACAGATGATTGACGGAACGAAGCTGGTGAATTTTAAGAATATTTTCAGAGAATAAATACCTTACTCAAACACTGTCAACCTGAAATCATCGACCCAAACCGAATCGGATGCCGGACTCCAAAGATAGAATTGAAGGTTTGCATCGGGATAATTTTCAGGAAGTGTCACATTCAGTTCGCTACGGGTCCATTCTCCTGAATTATTTTCGCCCTGAAACGATGTTTTGTAAAAAACATCACTTTTGGTTGCTGAAGCTACTACAAGGGTTTGCTTCTGATCGGA
This sequence comes from Bacteroidota bacterium, assembly GCA_030691295.1. GTDB lineage: Bacteria > Bacteroidota > Bacteroidia > Bacteroidales > Prolixibacteraceae > Aquipluma. The sequence goes on along the minus strand of JAUYEQ010000552.1, from coordinate 5,781 downwards.
ACTTCGTTGCCAGAATTCAACTTTGAACCGTTTGCCTTGTGAAACCGGGATGGAAATATTCAGTCCGAACTGATTCGCAGTGGTGAGCAAAATGGATGAATTTCCACTGCGGGCAAACTGGTTGGTTCGAAGCTGTCCTCCCCTGAAGGAATATTCTTCCACGCTAGATTTAATCAACTCGCCATCTTCGGACAGTCCTTCCATCGAGGTTTCAATCATCAACTTTGGCTGACTGTGCTTCCGAATCATCGCGGTATCAACAATGGCAAGTGCAATAACCTCTCCCCTCTTTTCGTTTTGACACACGTTTTTCAGGTTCACAAATCCTGAAATCCCAGCCAAATCAATCATTTCTGAAATTTTCCGCATCGAAACCTCACAATTTCCGGTATTGGCATAGATGAAAATCTGGTCGTTCATCGAAAAAATATCCGTAGAAAGATAGCTGCCGGTCCAGTTGGTAAAACCGTCACGGATATTCCAAAGGTAATTTTCGGGATAAACCGAAGCCAATATTTCAGCATACCGCTTTTTCATGCTATTGCCCGAATAGCTGTATCCAAATTTTAGTGCAGGTTCGATAAATGCCGCGCCATTGTTGAAATCAGAGAGGACAATATACTTTCCTTTCAATTCCGATTTCACCATTTGAGAAGTTTTTTCAACCGAATTGGTGATTCCTTTATCAAAGTTGTTCCTGATAATCAATCGTGCAAAAACGCCCAAAACCAATAATATCATCATCAGGGAAAAGGTTCGGGATGAAAGGGTTGCAATTTTCTCCCTGAAAAATTGAATCCAGAAATATCCGTGCAGCGGCATAAACAATGCGAATACCGGCATCAGGTAATGAAATCCGTAATGTCGGGCAACGATGATCACCTGAAAAACAGTCGCCAGCGTGATGCCAAGGAACAATCGTTTGAGTGATCCGGTAATTTTTCGTTTTACAATCACGAACCAACCAACCGGTAACAGCAAAAGGTGCAGTGTAAAAGGAAGTTCTTTCAGCACCATCATCCGAATCGACTGAAAAAAGATCGTCGCATCGAAAAGCTTCTGCTCGCCCGAACCATATTGCCCGGTGTGCGTGGCCAGTTTTCCGATAAATCCGGTAAAGTTTCCCAATTTATCCATCACCGGGAAAATGAAAAGAAAGATAAACAGCAACGACAGCAACAGGTAAATGGCTTTTGATCTGATATTTTCGAAAAAGAAGAAAGGTACAATGAGTATGGAAAGTGATGATATTTTTGTTGCCACCGAAAGCGCCGATAAAATTGCGATGATGATCAGGAACTTCATGTGGCCTTCTTCCCTCCTCCAGTCGTAAAGAATTATACAGGCTGCAATGGCAAAAGATGAAAGTGAGATAACCGATTCACAATTGATCACGGCCATGAAATTGAACAACTGAAACGATAAAAGCGGCAGCAATTGCAGGACAACGGCCATGTTTCTGTTTTGCAGTCTTTTATTTGCAAAAACACCGAGCATCCAAAGCATTGTGCAATTAATGGCAATCAATGCGATCGTAATAATCCGGAGGTACGTTTCAGGATTGGCCAGAACATCGGTTGCTAAATCGTTTGCACCGCGTATCCAGCCAATAATTGTAATGAGCAATGCGATAAACAATTGCAGCGGCGTGCCGGGGTGATCGGTGTGCCCGATGTCGTTCGATCCGAGAGCAAAAGTCAGCCCGTTTGTCAGGTAAGCATAAACAGGATCGTACCATCCCTGAAAATAAAAGTGAATTTCGGCTACCCTGAAAAGCATCAAAACGAAAAGCATCAGCGGAACCACCACGAACACAAGATTTCGTCGTTCCTGAAAATATTTTCCAACTCCTGAAATAATTCCGCTTCCGTTTAGGTCATTCGTAGCTGAATGACTGCTCGTTTGTTCCGTCGGAATAAATTGTTTTTTCAGGTTGTTCATTCGGAAATATCGGTATATTATTTGAAAATTGAATCTTTTCTTTAAGCCACAAAAAATAAATTCCTTCATAAATAATGATGGCAAAAATCAGACTACCGCTTTTTAGCCAATGAATTGGTTCAAATCCATTTTCGATGGGGTTGGGCGGGGATTGTGGAAATAAATAAGATTGGGTAAAGAGCAGAACTGTGATTAAAGTACTAATAACCGGAATTGAAAATGCACTGAGAAGTAAAACAAGTTTGTTGAATAATGATAGTTTTTTGTTTTCGATTCGTGCGACCCATTTATTCCATAAAAAAGTTACAAATGGAAAAAGAATTAGTGGCAAGTAATGAATAAGCCCTGAAGAAGCGGCACCTCTTACCATCGGATTATAGTAAAAATGGGAAGGATAACTGGAGACTAAAATTAGCATGTAGATGCTGTATGTGATGCTCAATAAGGGATAGTAAATGAAATGCTTTTCAAATTCGAGCTTACCATTTATCCAGACAATCCACAGAAAAATTATCAAAGGGATTATGAATATCGCAAAATGAAAATAATTCAACCATTCCAAGCCAATCCAATCTCTGATTAGAACTTCAACAAACCACAGCCCCAAACAAATAGTAGCAAGGAGCAGTAAAAAAAGGATATATTTCATAATTTACTGGTTCACTTAAAAAGGTCACGTAATTTAAAAAAAGGAAGGCGACTACATATAAAATTACTAATCCTATTATACCAAAAATAAACGTATCCAAATTCTCCAAACTGAATTCAATAAAGGCTATAATAAAAACAATTGCGAATACAACAAAAATGATCGTACCACACCCCATGCCCATATCCTCAGATTTCATATTTATTTATTTTATAACCTATTTATAAATATGAAGCAACTGCTTTCAACTCCTTACTAAAACCAATAGTTTTCAAAAAATCACCCTCAAATTCTTTATTTTCCATCATCAAATTGTGTTAAGTTTTATTTTTAATCATCGAATTCATATGTTTCAACTTGCTTTTTAATGTCTACATTTCAGTTGGATATTCCGTTTAGTATCAGAAATTAATAATTGAGTAATGATTAGATAAGTTATTAACTCCTTCATTTAGAAGAAATTATTTAGGGTTTATTATTCCAATATTCTATTAAGCGACTTCTTGCCTGTTCTTCAAAATCATTATGCCTAAGCCACTTCGAATAGTCTTTATATTTTTTATACTCATAAGTATCTATTTGACCAAGGAATAATTTCTCATGCCTTTTATCTCCATAACGATCCACCCTTTCCAAATAAATATATATATCAATATTTGTTTTAGAAAATGATTTTGCAAAAATATATTTAACGTCTACGTCAGAATCATCATAATCAATTAATAGCTTTGCTAAGCCCCTGCCAGTGACTCGATTATAAATTTTTCTATTTAGTTTACTAAAATTAAATCCTTTACTCCAGTCAATTGAACCAACCCCAGTCCGTCCAAGCAAAATATCTGGAAAATTCAAAATTTCAATTGAATCTGAATTGAATTTTATATCGGGATTAGAAGGATTATGGCAAGCAGATAAAAAAATCCCAAACAAGAAAAAAACAAGAACTTCTTTCATAATATTTTAGTTTTAATTTTTAACTCTTATTAATGCTTTTTATAATGCGCTTAAATATTTGCCAAATAATTACTATGAAGAAACAAAGTATGAACGTGAAAAAACCTCCAACGTAATCGATTATGTCACTCAACTTTCCATATAAATCTACACTATAAGCAAATGATTTTTCGGATAATAGTAATATTATCATGATCAGAAGAATATTTCTCTTACTAAAAATATTTTTTTTCATAATTTGAACTTTTGGCTGTAAGATATTTCACCTTCCCTTCCCCAAGTTCAGGTTTATACATAAAAAAGGCGTGGAAACTGTTAACTTATCCTACGTGTGTAAATAGTCGATTTCCTATGGCAGGATTAATATTTAAAACGCTTCCGTAATTATCAAATAAAAAGATTTACACTGTTGGTGTAAATCGGTCTAAAAGTAAAGAAAAATACCAAACCAGTATTTAACTAATACAAATTATATTAAATTATTTTAAGGGACTGCTCCGATGTCTGAAGTTCATCGGAGCAGTTGACTTCTACTTCAGCACCTCTTTCGCAGCCAGCACCAGAAACATAAAATTGGTTGCTCCACCGCCCATCACATATTCGGTTTGCTGCCAGAAATAAGGCCATTCTTTTAACTCCGGAAAGTCAGGACGGATAATTCCGGTTCCAGAAACCGAACCTCCGAAAATGGAATCCTTTCAACCCACTTCAAAGCAAACAATATTTGAGTAGCTCATTCGATTTTCGTATCTTTGACAAACATGACTGAAGACAAATATCATATTGATATAGAAATTGATAAACTAACAAATAGTATTGAAAATACTATTTCAGGAGATAGTTTCCCAACAGAGGTTGATAGGATTGAGCAGTCAGATTACAAAAATGTAACAAAGGCTAAAGGTTGGTTATTCAATTGGAGAGCAGAAGCAAAACTGAAAAACAGGGAAGTATATAAATTAACTATTATAGGAAACCGCCATGTTATTCAGGGATTAGTTTCTCTAAGCGACTATACCGATCATTTTTACCTCCATTTGATTGAGAGTGCACCTTTTAACTTTGGCAAAAACAAATTATATATTGGTGTTCCTGGAAATTTATTTGCATTTGCATGTAAGTGTTCTTGGGATAAAGGATACCAAGGGTTTATATCATTTACTGCAAAAACAAGATTGATAGATCATTATGAAAGGAGCCTTGGGGCAACACATGTTGGGGGTCATAAAATGATAATATTCCCCGATGCTGCGTTGAAATTAATTCGAAAATATTTTAATGTTTAATATTATGGGATATATAAAAGAACCAGATGGTATTGATTTCATCGTAGAATCAAAACCGTTGACAGAAAAAGAAAGAAAAGAAATAAGCGAAATCATTGCCTATTATAAAATGACTGGACGGAAAAGAAAACTGATATCTACAACCCGTCAAAAGTTAACTTCCATTAAAAGTCAAAAAGTCAACCTCTTAGAGGAATAGAATGGATTTGACTTTTTCCTTGATTTCTATTTCAGTACCTCTTTCGCTGCCAACACCAGAAACATAAAATTGGTTGCTCCGCCGCCCATCACATATTCGGTTTGCTGCCAGAAATAAGGCCATTCTTTCAACTCCGGAAAATCAGGACGGATAATTCCGGTGCCTGAAACCGAACCTCCGGGAATAAACGAACGGTCGGCACGGTTTACGCCATAAGCCTGAAGAACAGAGCGCGAACCCACTCCGGAAACAAACGACGAAGTGTTTTCGCCCGGATGGTTGCCCAACACAAAATTCAAAGCATTCAGCATATATTTCGAATCGTAAATTTCAGGAAAGCCTTTTTGAAGGAAATACTGGGTGACACCAAAACTCTGAATGGTCCAGCCATCGCCCCAAATGTGCGGACGATAAGGTACTCCAAACGGATTTTCAAGTTGCACTTTGTCAACTTCGGCTTTGTAATTTTGGGCAGCAGTTACCACCATCGCGGTGAGGTTCGCATTGTTGATCTGCTTTAAAACCCTGCCCAGATATCCGATTACTTCGTTCCTTTTCACCACTTCAGGATTGGCATACTTCAGAATATCCTGCTTATATTTTTCATTTCCGGTGGTGATCAGCAATTCAACGGCTGTATTTATTTTTGAACCAGCCAACCGTTGATTTTTGCTTGCATCCACCAAGGCGTAAAGCGCTTCGGCAGCGGCAACCGACTGGATGGAAAGTGTATCGTTAAAACCTTTCAAGAC
>JAUYEQ010000543.1 GCA_030691295.1 Bacteroidota bacterium | reverse complement strand
TTCAGGCAACTATTCCTTTCCGCGAAGGAATGCGCCGGGCGCTCGAATGGTTTGCTGCCGACGAAACGCGCCAAAAGATCAATGAACAGGTGAATGCCGAAATCGATCAGATTATCAATGCATATACCGGAAACCCCGTAAGGTAAATATCAAAAACCTTCAACGATCCCTGATTTCAGAATAAATTGCATTATAAATAATGCACACAGCAAAAAGATAAATTTGGCAGGTGCACCATTATTGCACCGAATACGGATTAACCAAACGGTGAATCAAAGTTTGATGCAGTTGAATATATATCGGATTATCTAAATCCGGATTACACGAATTACGTTTATTCAGGCATTATTTTCAGATATTAACCGGCAGATAGTTGATATTTGCAATTTTTTAAGCTTGAATTATGATAATGTTTACGTATATTTATTGCCACAAACACTAAAAAAAAACATCTATGTTTTTATCTATTTTTCCTGTATGGAGCGAGTTGGATTTAATGACTCAGATTTATTGGGCTATAACTGCTCCCGCAACCCTTATCTTCATCCTGATATTAATATTAACCATCTTTGGATCTGATTTAGATTCAGACGTGCAAACGGGTATTGATAGTTCAATCGCAGATGGAGACAGTATTCCATTTCAATTTCTGTCGGCAAAGAGCATTGTCGGCTTTTTTGTGATGTTTGGCTGGTCAGGTCTTGGACTCCTGAGTGCAGGGGTAGCTCCGTTTCTGGTTATTTTACTTTCTATTATTTGCGGCCTTTTAATGATGGTGGCGATGGCATCCTTGTTTTATTTCATGTCGAAACTGACCGATGACGGCACCCTGAAAATGAAAAATGCGATTGGCCGTTTGGGTGAAGTATATCTGACCATTCCCGGAAACAGGAGAGGCATGGGAAAAGTGCAATTAACCGTTCAAGGTTCAATCCGTACCCTCGATGCCATCACCGACGATCCTGATCAAATTGCAACCTCTTCGCTCATCGAAGTATTGGATGTAATCGACCAGCAAATTCTGCTTGTTAAAAGGAATTCAAGATAAGACCAAAATTTTCGCAAATATACTTCACTATTATCCACATGTAAAAATCAATAAATCAATTAACTATGAACGATTATTTTGTTGTAATGGTCAGCATTGCTGCCCTGTTCTTGTTTATCATCATTGTTGCCATGGTGAAGCGTTACAAGCGCTGTCCTTCCGACCGCATATTGGTTGTATATGGAAAAGTAGGCAAAGGGATCGATAGCGAATCCCGGTCTGCAAAATGTATCCACGGTGGTGCAGCCTTTATCTGGCCTGTTATTCACGCGTATGAGTTCCTCGACCTGACACCAATTTCTATCGAGATTAACCTCAGAAGCGCGCTAAGCAAACAAAACATCCGTGTAGATGTGCCTTCCCGGTTTACCGTTGGTATTTCAACCGAACCAACTGTCATGTCGAATGCTGCCGAACGTTTGTTAGGCTTGCAGCAGGAAGCAATCAGCAATCTTGCCAAAGACATCATTTTTGGTCAATTGCGTTTGGTGGTAGCTACCATGGACATCGAAGAAATCAACAGCAACCGCGATAAATTTCTGGCTGCCGTTTCGTCGAATGTTGAAGCGGAACTTAAAAAAATCGGGTTAAAACTGATCAACGTAAACGTGACCGACATCAACGATGAGTCGGGCTACATTCAAGCATTGGGTAAGGAAGCGGCTGCAAAAGCCATCAATGATGCGAAAAAAAGTGTTGCTGAGAAGAACCGCGATGGAGAAGTTGGTCAGGCCGAAGCACACCAGGCTCAGCGCGTTCAGGTTGCAGCGGCCGACGCCACAGCAGTTGAAGGTGAAAACATCGCTAAAATCACCATTGCCAATTCGGATGCCGATCGTCGCGAGAAAGAAGCAGAAGCCAAACGGAAAGCGGTTGCCGCCGAAAAAGTAATGGAGGCCAAAGCCCTGGAAGAAGCTTATGCGGCTGAAAGACAGGCAGAAGATGCCCGTGCTATGCGCGACAAGGCAACGCAAACCGCCAACGTGGTAGTTTCGGCCGAAATCGACAAGCAAAAGGTTGAAATCGATGCTGAAGCCATAGCAGAACAAACACGCCGAATGGCCAAAGGTGAGGCCGATGCGATCTTTTTGAAAATGGATGCACAGGCAAGAGGTATATACGAGATTTTAAGCAAGCAGGCCGAAGGTTTCGATCATTTGGTGAAAGCTGCAGGCGACAATGCGAGAGATGCCGTGATGCTGATGATTGCCGACAAACTTCCTGAACTAGTTAAAACACAGGTGGATGCCATCAAAAATATTAAAATCGACAAGGTGACTGTTTGGGAAACCGGAAACGGAAAAGACGGAAAAACTTCAACCGCCAATTTCATGCAGGGAATGTTGGGTTCCATCCCACCACTCGACGATGTGTTTAAATCGGCTGGTCTGGAATTACCTGACATTCTGAAAGGAAGTCAAAAAGCGAATCATCCGGTGGAAGATATAAAAGCTGAGCCAAACGCATAAAAGATACAATTCCTCAATTAACAGAAGCCGTTTCCTGAAAAGGGAGCGGCTTTTTGTGTTACATTACAAACTCCCAGAAATTATCCTTTGTAATGCATTTGAAATTGTTACCGTAGTTATCAATCCAGGTTTGTGGTGCATTTTTTCGGATTTTTGAGTATTTGATTTCGTAAGCAAAGAGTTTCCCATTTTTTTCTTCTACGTAATCAATTTCTGCGCCCGTATAAGTTCTCCAAAAATACGAATTGGTAGTTATTTGATTGTTGCTTAAATATTTCAATCGTTCAGCAACAATCAAATTCTCCCATATTTCACCCAAATCGGTTCTTGAACTGATTGGAGCAAAATTCTGAATAACACAATTTCGGACACCCAAATCCCAGAAATAAATTTTATCGCGTTTGACAACTTCTTTACGCAGGTTCCGGCTAAAACCACTTAAACGAAAAACAATAAACGATTTTTCCAACAGGTCAATATAACTACTTACAGTTTCCTGACTCATTCCAAGGCTTTGTCCGATTTCGTTCAGCGAAACTTCCTGCCCGATCTGAAATGCTAAAAGTTTGAGCAAGTTGGTTATTTTCGATGAATTACGAATGTTCGATAGTTCCAATATATCTTTATAAAGATAAGAGGAACTCAATTCTATGAGATATTTTTCTTTTTCGCCGGAATTTGCATAATTGGTGATTTCCGGATAAAGTCCATAGAGCATGAACTCTTCCAATCGTTGCTGAATATCAAAAATCGAGGTATTTTTCTTCATTTCCTGAAACGAAAATGGCATCATTTTTAGTGTTGAAGTTCTACCAGTTAGCGGTTCTTTTACCTGATTGGCAAGTTCGAACGAAGAAGATCCGGTAACAAGCATTTTCAATTGCGGCATATTGTCGTAAATGATTTTCAAATTAATGCCAATATCCGGAATTCGCTGAGCTTCGTCAATAAACAGGACATCGTAACCTTCCAGTAAAAGTTTCATCTTAGAAAAGTCGCGCGATGAAAGTAATTCTGTATATTTTATTTCATCACCGTTTATTTTCAAAATTTTGCCTGGCATTTCCAACAATACCTGATTGCTCAAAGTGGTTTTACCGGTTTGTCTGGCTCCGAAAAGCAAAACAATTTTTCGATTCGAAGCCAGCATTTCAACTAAGGATTTCCGAATAGTTCTTATCACACTCATAATCTGCAATTTGACATTAAATTAAAATCGTTGAGACACAAATTTCGTGAATTTTTCGATTATATCTTAAAATTTAGCGTGAATTTTTCGAATATATCTTAAAAATTAGCGTGAATTTTTCGAATTCAGCTTTCATGAGATGAAACGAGCCATGAGTAAATTTTTCTCACA